>JALZUP010000092.1 GCA_023301505.1 Robiginitomaculum sp. | reverse complement strand
ATTAAATATATAGTGAGAAACCTATGGGATTAGATTTAAATTCAGTGCAATTTTTACTTCACTGTAAAAAAAAGGGCGTTAATTTTTCACAATCAGCTGTGTTGGGAAGACAGATATTTCAAACTAGCAAAAGTAGCATAGCGAGTAAGCTCACTGCTGAAGGGCTTAATCCTCCAGCACTTGATAGTTTTCCTTTTGCTGACGAATTTTTTCACTCCCTAGGGGCGAAAAAATTGCTTAACGTAGATGCTTCAGATTACGAGGGAGCTGATATAGTTTTGGATCTAAATGAACCGTTGAGTGATAAGTATAACTCTCTATGTGATGTTGTCATTGATGGAGGTACTCTTGAACACGTATTTAATTATCCTGTTGCCCTAAAGAATGTAATGCGGATGACAAAGGTTGGGGGGCATGTTATCTCTATTACACCTACCAACAATTTTGGTGGCCACGGTTTCTATCAATTCAGCCCGGAACTGTTTTTTAGAGTCTTTAGTGAAGAAAATGGCTTTGAGGCTCCCTTGGTGCTATACCGTGAGCTAGGTTACTTTTCAAGTTGGAAAAAGATCGTTGATCCTGACAAGCTTCAACGAAGAGTGCTTAGGCGAAGGGGGCGGCCAGCGCTGCTATATGTATGTTCAAAAAAATTAGAACAGAAAGATATTTTCTCGGTTGTACCGCAGCAAAGTGACTATGCTACTAAATGGTCAAACTATAAAGAATTCGGTGATTCATCATCTTCTACGTGGATAAACTCAATAGGGAATAGGCTTCCCTTGGCCTCAAAAAAAATGTTGGTTCAATTTAAATCACGATATTTCAAAGGTCCGATGTTTGATAAAAAGGCTTATGTTCCTTACAAGTTTTGAAGCTATATGCCACTGTGTATTTGTAAATCTGAGAAATTGTTATTTTGATATTACAGCATTTTAGCTTGAATGGTTTGGTCCGCAATACTGTCTTGGTTGCAATTTTTCGTGCTTCAGGATTGTGCTTTACGTTTATTTTCAACGTAATTGTAGCTAGACAGCTCGGTGCTGATGGTGCGGGCGTATACTTCCTCTCTTTAGCAATAGTTAGTATTTTCTCAGTATTGGGGAGATTGGGTCTAGACAACGCGATGCTAAAGTTAATCGCTAAATATGCAACAGAGAATTCATGGGGTAATGTATCAATAATATTTAAATACGGGTTGTACGCCGCTGGAATATGCTCAACTATTCTTGGTGTAGTATTGTTTATCTATTCCGATTTTATATCTACTGTGATTTTCAGAAAGGATGAGTTATCACTTAGTTTGAAAGTATTTGCTTTTGCCGTTGTTTTTTATTCTGGAATGCGATTGGTGGCAGAAAGTTTACGTGGTCTGAACAGATCTACTGCATCCATTATAACGTCTGACGTGATTTTGCCTTTCTGTGCAATTATTTTAATTTTCCCAGCTAGCCAAATTGGTGGTGCTACTGGTGCCGGCTTGGCTTATGTTTTTTCTACTATTATTGCTTTTTTGGTTGGCTGCTCTTTTTGGCTAAAGTTTTTTAAAGGTCAGCAAGGAGAGGTGCTGGGCCGACCAAGGCAAGAGTTGTACGCAAGCAGTAAACCACTTTTCCTGATGTCTATAATGACTAGGGCTATCCAGCCTTGGGTTCCATTATTGTTGCTCGGTTTCTGGTCGAGTGCCGAAGAAACAGGGATTTATGGAGTAGTCCTTAGGTTATCGATGCTTACTCAGTTTTTGACTGTAGCTTTAAATATTAGTGTTGCCCCAAAGATCGTAGCGCTGCACGTACGAAAAGATGTAGAAGGTATAGGGATACTAACTCGCAAAACAGCCTTTCTTGTGACCTTAGCGAGTTGCCCAGTCTATTTTATAATGACCTATTTTGGCGCAGATGTGCTAAGGATATTCGGTGAGGATTTTAGTGAGGGTCATCTGATTCTCGTAGTAGCTGTCGTTGGGCAGGTTTCAAACTCTTTAACTGGGTCTGTTGGATATGTGTTGATTATGACTGGTCATGAGAAAGATATTCGCAATTTAAGTGTAGTCAGCACTATTTTGCTAATAGCATTTTGTACTATGCTGATTCCACTTTACGGAGCCTTAGGGGCTGCGATTGCAAGTGGAGTAGCATTTTTAATAAGAAATGTATTGCTGGTTATATACGCGTATAGGAGATTGGGGATAAATACGCTTCCAATACCTTTAAATTTGACTCACTTTGCCTCAGGAACAAAATGAACAGGATTTTTGAAGTAGGACCAATAGCAGTAAGACCATTTCGACTCGAATATTTTCATAACTTGATCAAGTCTTTGTTTAATGGGAGATCTGACCTAGCGACCTATGCCGTCAATGGAAAACCATTTACAGCGCGATCTCGTGGTTTTTTGTGGCTGTATAAAGAGTTTTTCTTATATAAGAAACACGAGTTCTCTTCAAAAACAGACCGGCCAGTTGTATTGGATGTTGGTTCGAATACTGGTGTCGGGATAGTGGCTGTGAAAAAACAATACCCAAATTCTAGGATTTGGGCATTTGAAGCGGATCCTGAATTGGCAGTTATTTTAAATGGCAATCTTGAAAAACAGGATATGCTTGAGGGTGTAGTGATCGAAAGTTGTGCTGTGTGGATAGAAGATGGTGAGATATCTTTTAACGCTGATGGGCACGGGGGAGGGACTCTTAAGGCATGTGATAATCTGGAATCTAATGTTCGTGTTCGTGCTATTGATTTGAATAATTGGTTAAAAAGATTTAATGAAGAGACCATCGATCTATTTAAAATGGATGTCGAAGGTGCAGAATTTGAAATACTACATCATTGCAAAGAACACTTCGAAAGGTTTTCAAATGTGATCATAGAGTTTCATGTATCGCGAGGTGAGAAATCGTATTTGGGAGAAATTATTAGTATGTTTGAGCGGGCTGGTTTGTTTGTGAAGTTCATTGATCCGAACTCGTGGCCTTCCACTCCGCTTAGAGGTTGTACGAATGAGGAATATCGCTATGAATCTTCCTTTGATATATATTTCTCAAGAGATGTATCTGAGTGAAAGAATATATTTATAATTTGACTACTATAACCGCAGTTCCTGATCAATGAGTTATATATCCAGCTTTTAGTCGAATGGGGGCGTTATGTCAATGAAAAAATATCGATTTTTGGTTGGACTGCTTTATCAGAAAAAATCTTAATTTATTTACCTAGTTCTCTGGTGTACTTCAAAGACAAATAGCTGTAGGTGTTAGGAAACTTGAGTTGGTTTTTGCGCCTGATTAAGCGCAAAACTGAACAGTTTCGTCTGAGGTGTTGAGGAAATACGTTTCAGCACTAAGCTAGGTGAATTAAAAAGAAACGGATTGTTTATCGTGGATTGTACAATTTTGTTATCAATAAAATAGTCGTTGAGCTAATTTATATGCGGCGAAGAAGCGTTTATTAGGATCTAATTTGTTCTTAATATTAGAAACATAGAGTAATTTATGATTGCAATTATTTTGGGAGTTGGCTGGTCCGCTATATTCGGTAGATTTTTAGTATACCCATTAATCGGATCTCTTTGGATGTTGGCAAGCATGGTCTTCATGCCACGGTACCTGGCTGTGGGTATAGGGCAGGATGGTTTAGCTCTTACGCTATATAGGGTTCTCTTATATTCCTTATTTATTGCTATTGTTATCAAATTTATTCACGGAAGTGCTAGCCCTTACAGGAGACTATCGAAGGACGGGAAGTTAGTGCTTTGGGGTGTTTTATTAGTTTCGCTTGTGTCTTGTGTAGGTAGTTATGAACATGGAAGCTTATTTTTAAGTGCAGCGTACGCTATTGAGGATGTCGCTACTATCTTTATTGCGATGTATACCGGTTGGCTGTTGAGTAATAGAGCAGATTCTTTGCAATTGTATTTCAAATATGCGGTTGTAGTTCCTATTCTAATTTGCTGTTTTCTGGTGATTATTGAGGTTTATAGGCAAGCTCCTGTATTATCGGGACTGATTAATATTGATGAGTCACTTTACACTAGTACTGGGCGTGATTTTTTAGGGAGTGTGTCCCGAGAAGGTGTCTATCGAGTGAAGGCTCTTTTTAACAATCCGTTGCAACTGAGCGAGTTCGCAGTTTATTGTTTAGTATTTTCATTTGCTGCCATACTATTAAGGATTGTTTCAAAAAAACAGTTTATAGTTGTGATGCTTTGCACAATATTTATCATATATCATTCTGGATCTAGATCTGGCTTTCTAATTATGATGCTGGGCTGCTCTGCAGTAACTATTTTCTATTTTCTAAGTTTGTCCGGTCTGAGAAGTCGTATTAGTACCTGGTTACTGCTTATTGGTTGTGCAGTATTAGGTTGCGTGATGATTTACTTATTGGCGTTAGAATCTGTAGGTGAACAACTTCATCTTATTGATGATGTAGGGGATCGGAGCACGGCAGCTAGATTACAACAATACTATGCGGTATTTGAACTGTGGAAACAATCTAAGATTTACGGGTATGGTTACAAACGTGCTTTTTTCGACTATTTTCAAATTTTACAGTCATTGGATAATTACTTTTTACGGATAATTTTGCAGTCTGGTGCAACTGGGTTTGCGATTCAGTTGGTTTGCTTTTTCACAATATTAAAGACGTGTGTGCGCGGCTCTTTCTCCAGACACGTTGCTGTACATAGAGTGGGATTTTTGGCGTTTGGCGTCTTCGTGGCGACCTTCGTATATAAGCTGTTTATCGAGTCTGATTACAATAATATGTACCTGTTGGTTCTGTTCTTCCTCTTGACATTTATGCTGCGAAAAGAGGAAATATAATTGGAATGGTGTCATGTTTATTCGAAAATATTAATGCTTGTTGTTCGTATGAACTGTTCCAGGGTAGAAAATGGATAGGCCAATGTGTATAGGTCGAATAGTACGTGCTGGTTTATTAATATGTTTGGGCCTCTTAGCTTCAGGCTCAGCGATTGGCATTCAGTCTGAGTTTCTTGGGCTGCATTTTGTTGCTCGAGGTGTAAAGCTCGATAAAGCAAAGAGACTGGTTGATCTAGCGCGAGTAAATGGCTATACACATATAGTGGTCCAGTTAGCTGATGCTGTTGCGTTGGATGAATTTCCAGGCGAGCTAAGGGCTGACGCTATTAGTAAATCGGATTTTTTGGAATTGGTGGATTATATTCGATTCTCAGGACTAGAGTTTATACCGGAGATAAAACTATTAACGCATCAAGAAAAGTTCTTTAAAAATTCTCAACTTGATTTGATGTACAACAAGAGTACGTACGATCCGAATAACGACCAGGTATATAAAATTGTATACAATTATCTTGATGAGCTTATACATGCAACCGATCCGTCATTTATTCATATTGGGCATGATGAGGTGGCTGGATTATCTATAAAGTTTAGAGAAAAATGGCTATATGCTGGTGAGAGAGTTTTGCCAAGTGATCTTTTTTATTCTGATGTTTTGAAAATCTACGATTATCTTCAAAACAAGGGGATTAGGATTGGGATGTGGGGGGATATGCTGATATCACCCAAAGAAAAATCGTTGAGTGAGCTTCAGGCAGTTCACGGCATTCCCCAAGGTTATGGGCCTTCCCTTCGAAAGAGGTTGCCTCGAGATATCGTAATCTTTGATTGGCACTACAAAGGGATAAAAAAGCAGTTTGTTGGAAGCTTAGATTTATTTTTAGGGGATGGTTACGAGGTAATAGCCTCTGTGTGGGATGATAGAAAGTCGACTGAGAATTTTGTTGGATATATAAAAGAGAGAAGCAAGCCAAGAGTACTGGTTACGCTTTGGTATCATTTACAGCATGAGAATTGGGACTTGATAGAATCGATAGTGGAAAATTCTGCGGAAATCTATAGAAATTAGGCAATGTGTAGTTGAGTTAATGTAAGTGCTAACCAGTAAGTTTAATATTCAAGCACTCAGGTAACGCATCGGAAGAAACAACATAAAACTACTATCGTTTGCGTGAGCGTAGTAGCTGCAGTCGATCATGGAGAGTGATTTTCAAGAACTCGTCACTACAAAACGCCGTCAGCCGCTTTGAGTGGCTCATGTTAAGCATCCTGGTTCGGGGGATTGTTATTTTTTACAAGCCTTCTAATGCTCAGTTCCAAGTTCCAAGTTCCAAGTTCCAAGTTCCAAGTTCCAAGTTCCAAGTTCCAAGTTCCAAGTTCCAAGTTCCGGCGTAGGGCGTAGTCGGTCTGTCGGTCTAATGGTCCAGCGTAATACTACTGCACTGGAAAAGCCATAGGAAGCGTATTGGTACGATTCTCTGAGGTATCCCATGTGAATGCGATAGTTCGATAGCTCCCGGCAGCGAGTAAGATATCGTAATCCCATGGGCTGGTATTGTTCACTAGAAACCAAGCAAAGCCATTTACCCAGGCAGAACCATTCCAGTGCTGTCCGGTGTCAGTATTTTGAAGATAGAGTCGGGTTCTATCGATAGCGATATTGTCTTCAGAAGTGCCGGAGATTATCACAAGTCCCTGAGTTGGTGAGCCAATGGGGTCTAGTGTGACAGTAGGGTTTGTTATGTCATTTGTAACAGGTTCATCTTCGACAAAAAACTGTCTTGAGGTCCATAATGTAGTGCCGGAAGCGTTAGCTTGGAAGTTGCCTGCGTTGTCAACAGCGGAGACAATCACGGTGTAATCCCCGGCAGGAAGGGAAGTTACTAAAGACCAATTGGTTTGTGCATTGGTTGTATTGGAAAGTGTAGCGTTTTGACCTGCCCATGGGCCGAAATTGCCATTGGCAGCGTTGTACCACAGATTTGAGTTACGATCTTTAATGGCAATACGAACTCTGTCAAAGCCAGAGCCGCCCAAGTCACTGGCGGTACCGGAAATAGTAGGTGCTACGGGAAGAGTGCTATTGCTGGCAGGAGTGTCGATTGTGATTGAGGGTGGGGTAGTGTCGGCATCTACAGAAAAATAGCTATTTACCGCCTGCAACGCTAAATCACTACCCGTGAATTCACCATTGCCTGCATTATCGATAGCAATGACACTAACTCGATAATTTCCACTGTTGGTCAGATCGACGTTTGGTAGAGTCCAGGCAGTGTTAGATGCATGAAGTGAAGCCTCTGGAAACACTGAGGCAGGAGTCCATGCAGAGCCATTCCAGAACTGCGCTGGAGTAACACCTAACTGTTGTACATTTACCAGGACTCGATCGATACCTGAGTCAGGATCAGAAGCTATACCTGAGACATTCATTATCGCAGGAGAAATGTTGCTATTGTTTATTGGTGAAGTAACCTTGGCATTAGGTAAGTGCGTATCTGTAAGACCAAAGTTTGTACCATCAACATAAACATCAAACTTGTTGATAATAGTAGAATAAGGTAGATCACCGTTGCCATTGGTTTGTGGCTCTATACCAAACTCAATACCGCCAATCGCTCCGTGTGCGGAGCGCATCTTTGTGAATAAATTTGAACCTGATGCGTCCGGTTCAATCCACTCCAGTGTTCTTGTTCCTCCGGCAGCAATTTCGGTCTGATATTGTAGTTGAAGCGCGGGTTCAAGCGTGTTGAGGGTGTAGTCCAAAAAATCATTCCATGGAAGTTGAATTTCTCCTTCATCTGATAGGTTCATATCAGGATTCAATGGATCGAAGTTGCTTTGTTGGCTCGCATTTGTCTCGCGACTGAAAATCACAAGCGGTGATAGAAACGTTTCACCGTACCAAATGCTGTATTTGTGTGAGCCGATTGTTATTGGAAGAATATCTGCGTCGTCGATACCATCTGCGTTGTTGTCTATGCCGCTCGAGTACATTCCGGGTTGCGGGTCTTGATTGTTATTTACGTTAATATGCGAGTCGACGTCAAAATGATCGTCAATTCCATCGCCGTCTGTGTCTTTACCGCTGAAAGTCTCTGTGAGCTGGTTTTGCCCGGGGTTTCTGGTTGCTCCACTGACATCATTCGGGCTTAGGGCGCCAATATGAACCATCATTTCCAGTAGTGTATTGTTGAGTTCCGGGTAGTGTTGGTGACCGGCTCCAACGATGTTATTGAGTGTGCTTACAATAGGGCTGCCAGATGTTGTGTCACTGCCTATTTTGTCTGCGTTCGCTGACGTGTCATAGAACCAGGATTCAAGCATGACATCTCTTTCAGCGCCAACAATATTTATCTCATCAATGTCCAGTGTCACCGTAATTTCCGGCAAATTGTTCGTGAACGCTGGAAGTCCGACTTCTCTTATGTTTGATATATATTCCAAATTGCTAAACTGGAAGGGATTGTCTGCATCGTTGAGGTTTGTAGCGGTGACCGGCCAACGCTGGTCCTGAGGAAGCCCGTTGTTGCTGTAGAAGCGGAAAGAAGTTTCAAACTGATTACCAAATTTTGTTCCGACTACAAATTGCGGGTAGCCTTTGATTTGTGCGTTATCGGCTTGTCCAACATCGCTGGAGATCTCGGCAGTTTTTATACCGTTTACGTCAGGTTCTGATACACAAACGGAAACAAATTCTAGCCCATCAATAGGAGAGATTGCCCCGCTGTTAAAGAAATTAGCCGAAATAACGGTTCCGGTTGTCTCGCTTATTATGGCTGGCGTTCCACTGGTGTTGGGTTGCGTGGTGCCTAGTACTTCGAATTCACAACCTGCCAGTTGATGGGGAGCGTTGTATGAAGTGGTTGGGGCCAGCAACAGTACTACCGCAGACGTGAGGCTGCAGAGAGGTAGCCTTTGATTGTATAGATGCTTTGGTAGACGTGACGGCATAGATGTCCAAGTTCCTCGGCATAATGGCCTAAATAGGTCGTACCGAAACATCCATGGGCATCGGCAGCTTTGTATTTTCATTGAGCGGTGTGCGATGCAAACTGGTGGGGCGTATCGTTTAAGGGCGGGAAATTAAAGTATCACTGTATGCCTGGATGGTGTTGTTTACGGGTGTGTTACGGCCAAATGAATCGGAATGGTTTGGGATCTTCCAGTTTGTTTCTGGTGCCAGCTCGCGCTAGTCCGTTCATTATACAAAGCAGATCTTCTCGGCTGGCGGTCCGGTAAGGGAGACGCTAATAATGCCGGGTCTCTCAAAATAACACCGGTAAAGGTGCTGATAAGCGTTAGCAAAATAACGATAGCCAGACTGTCATCATGCCAAAGAATCTACCCAGGAATAAGCTGCGGCGACTGGTATGAAGCGTGAGTAGCTTGAGTGTGCCACGGGTTTTGTCTGCGGCGGTTTGATCTGCGGTGTAGAGAACGCTGCAGAGCGGAAAAACATAAAGTGTTACAAACCCAGTGAACGCCAAATTCTTTGGATTGGAAAGATCACGACCCACGAGAAAAGAGTTAGTGAATTAGTCAGGAAAGAGCAAAGAAGAAGTGCTTTTTTAAGAACTCGTCAGTACAAAGTGCTCGCAGCCGCTTTGAGCGGCTGACATCACCCTGGTTCCGGGGACTGTTATTTTTACAAACCTTCTCATGCTCAGTCCCACGTAGTCAGTCTAGTGTAATGCTACACAAAACAACTACTGCACCGAAAAAGCCATAGAAAGCGTATTGGTACGATTCTCTGAGGTATCCCATGTGAATGCGATAGTGCGATAGTTACCGGCAGCGAGTGATATATCGTAATCCCATGGACTGGTATTGTTCACTAGAAACCAAGCAAAGCCATTCACCCAGGCAGAACCGTTCCAATGCTGCCCGGTGTCAGTATTCTGAAGAAAGAGTCGGGTTCTATCGATAGTGACGTTGTCTTCAGAAGTGCCGGAGATTGTCACAAGTCCCTGGCTTGGCGAGCCAATGGGGTCTAGTGTGACAGTAGGGCTGGTGGCATCAATTTGTGTAGATGGTGTTTGCACTGTAAACGCCATTGAAAGCGTATTGGTACGATTATCAGAGGTATCCCATGTGAATGCGATAGCTCGATAGTTACCGGCAGCGAGTGGGATATTGTAATCCCATGGGCTGGTATTGTTCACTAGAAACCAGGCAAAGCCATTTACCCA
>JALZUP010000091.1 GCA_023301505.1 Robiginitomaculum sp. | reverse complement strand
CGAGGAATTCAAAAGCCGCCCGTCTGGGATCTACCCCAGTGATCGGATACAAATGATCGCCACGGCCCTGGCGGTGCGTTCCCGGTATCCCATCAGGCGTGGAACACTGATCACTCAACGCAACCACTACGATGTGGACCTAAGCGGATCGGATGCCGCGTTATTCAGCCTGATCGAAGACGAACATCGCAGCGCGACATTAATCGCCAAGGGTATCGCCCCTCCACCCTCGCCCACCAAAGGCAAGTGCAGCCGCTGCGAGTTCATCAACACATGCGACTATCAGGTAGGTGTCTGATCACACAATAGGGCTCGTAGAAGTGCCACGGGCAGTCCGTAGGACCGGCGCTTCGCAATAGCCCGGGCCGCAAGGCATCGCCACAGCGGATGTTGTCACATTGCTAAGCCAATCGGCCTCGTGCTATATTTTTAATTCACACCCAAACCCAGAAGAAAACGTACCTACCGCTTTTCTGGTGTTCTATTCGCTTGTTTTTATAGAACGGTACAAAAGAAGCATTTCATCAACCCGATCGGGACATTACATGTCCTTGTCGGGGCACGTCTGTCTCAATCTTATTTAAGGAGAGTGACGTGGATACCGATGAGATACGGAAGGCACATGCCGTCAATGAAACGATAGTGCAAGCAAAGCAAATGCAATTGCTTGATTTACAAATTAAAACACAGCAATACACTATGAAGTTAACTAGCCTACAGTTAGAAGATCATAAATATGAGTTTCGACTGAAGTTGTGTAGTTTATTCATCGCTGTTGCTGGTTTGCTCTGTGCTATCATTTTAGCGGTAAACTCAACTAGAAATATGCTAGGAGGTTCGTAGTATGCTTACTAAAGACCAGGGCATGACACTGTATTTTACGGTGTTGATACTAGTCGTTCTCCTCGGAGTAGGAATAACGATTGCCAGTGTTATCTAAGAGCTAGGAAAGACAACCCTCGGGTTGTCTGCCTTTCAGTGTAGACTATTTACAACCCATCTACAGCGCTTTACCATCCTATAGTTTGCGCGATTGTCGCGGCACCTCTCCTACATCAAATGCCGAACTCCCTGGATAGAAAAACGCGATAGGGATCGTAGAAGTGCCACCGGCAGTCCGAAGGACCAGCGCTTCGGAATAGCCCAAGCCGCAGGCATCGCGCAGATGTCGATCTACTTGTAAAATGACGACATGTGCTATTTAACCGGACCCAATTGACGAGCAAAGCGTCAGACCTATCAGATCCCAAATCGCATCCAGGAAAATGCAGGCAACTGATATTACCATTCATCTGAAACACAGAAACTTCTGCCCCTAAATCGCTTCCACACAACAACTCCTGGTTGGTATTACTAGCCCACTGGACAGTCCGTCGTGCTCCAAAAATACGACCAAACGATAGATCACTTCGGCGTCGAGGTCTCGTATCGACTCACCCAAACGCCCTAGATCAATCCCCATCCTTACTGATGTTTTATTCTGATACTGTCCGACCTGCTGTTCGAGATCAACAACCGAGACGACAAACACAAAACGACTATCGTGACGACCAATCGTCCTGTCTCAACATGGCATAAGGTGTTTCTAACTCGTCGGGGAGTGGCTTGTGACCATTACAATGACTGCGATAGCGCCGAGAGGACCTGTGCCGCGGCCCGTCCACAACCGACCTGCCTGCCGGCTACGAATCCCGTGTTAAACAACGCGGCCTGGCCGGTACCACGAGTCAGTGCTTGTCCGAGGTTGTCGTTAGAAAAAAATTCCAGCAACGGGTTACTCACCTGCGCACTGAATACCATGCTAGTGAGCTTGGTGCGTTCTGAGACGGTTCCAACAGAAGGACAGTCGTTTAACAACGTGCCGGCAACTCCCGCAAAATAGGACGTGTTGCTCTCAGTCAAGACAATCGGTGTGCCCACCGTGAGTTTACGCAGGCTTACCGCTAGGCTCTCCTGCGGGACATAGCGCGTCACTTCTTGTGTTCTTGACGTTGTCGCGGGGCTGTTGCGAGATAGGGAGGTGGCTGGCCTTGGGGGGGAGGTTCGGATAACCGGTTTAGGCTTGGCTGCAGGTATGTTGTAGGCATCCAAGCGCGCCATCAGCGCTGGAGACAACTCGCCGTTCGTCGGTCGCATATTCTTTGATTTCTTGTATTCCTTAATACCTTCAAGGGTGGCTGGCCCCACCTCGCCATCAATGGCGCCAACATTGAAGCCTTGTTCGGCAATTCGTTTTTGTATCAGCTTGACCGTGGCGTTGCTCACGGGGTCATTTGGCTTACCACGAGTCGCCTCGGCATGCGCGACAACAGACGACATAGAAAATACGGTATTCGGGAAACGCGGATCAAATACGCGTCCAAGCCAGATTCCGGGGTGGATCGACAACAAGTAGGTTTCACTTTTGCATGATTTGCGACGGGTGGATTGCAGTGCGTCGTAAATCCCTTTGATTTGCCGATCGCTCAACTCATCGACTTTAGACCCGAACACAGGCACAAAGTAGGAGTCTGTGAAGAGGAACTTCATCCTGTCCCGTGCGGCAGGTTCCAACCATCCCCCAGGGTTCGAATTAGGGTAGCGCCATTTCAGAGGTTCCACCCATTGACTGAGCGCTGAGCACTTATCGCGAGAGAAAGCCGACGCACTGCCCGTCTGAGTGGTGGCGTTCGGTGCGGCGCAAGCGCTGATAATACACGTGAGCACCAGCACAGGAAGTAGGCGTGTGCGCTGTCCATTTGATGTGGTCATACCGATAGTCCGTTGTCGCATCTAACACTCCTTAGTGCTCTTGCCTAGATTTCTGATCTCGCTACGTTTGCCAGTCACAGAGAAGTGGTTCGGGGGTAAACAATTAGCGGTTTGATGGCATGAATACCAGAGAGTAGGCATGCGGCAAAGGCAACCGTCACGTAAAACCATATTTTTTTAAGTAAGTGACGCTCTAGGGAGAGTTGCTCTGGCCGGTAGCTGCCTCTTGATGTGCAACTACTCCAAACGAGCCTTCGATATGGTATCAAATACCATTTGCGCTGTCAGGATCGTGCCCAAATCCATCAAATCAACGATCCTGCGTATTCCGGTGAAGCCTCACCGGTTCCGGCCCATAGTGAACGAGCTTTGAGAATCACATCGGCCAAGGCGCAAAACCAGACGCGATAGCAAACGCCTCCACCATCGAGGAATTCAAAAGCCGCCCGTCTGGGATCTACCCCAGTGATCGGATACAAATGATCGCCAC
>JALZUP010000090.1 GCA_023301505.1 Robiginitomaculum sp. | reverse complement strand
TCGAAGGCGATATCAGCACAAAGACTTACTACCGAACCGATCAATTTTTTGAAATTCATTTCTTATCCTTACCCTTACCCTTATTCAAAGCCTTGCGGGCTTGTCTACCCGCACTATTGAGAGCGTTTGCACCACCACCACTTGGACCAGCAGCACCCAACTGGTTTCCTGCCAATCCTGCCACCCTAAAATCGGCCGCTGCCAATACAAAGCCTGCGTACACAGGAGCCAATAAGTAGACAGCTGCTGTAACAATGGAATGAATCAGTTTATTGATAGAGCTCGAAACGCCATCACCATCGAGAAAACTCGCCGCAGCCCCGAAAATACCATCGTCCCCCCCAGGCCAAAGCGCCCTTGCCATTGACTCATCAATCCACGCGGCAAAGCCCCAGAGTGCACTCCAAAATATCACAAAAAACATCAATACCGATGATTGAATAACGAAACTCCAACTGTATCCACTTAACACAAGTCCAAAAGGCAACATAAACACAATAAACATCAACATATAAGCCTGAATAACCGGCAATACCTTCAACAACGCGCTAGTCACCAACGACGCTTTAAAAGCGAGGTTTGCGAACTCAGCCCCTTGTGCCACCTCTCCAGCCGCATTAAGACCTCTCTGAATTAGGCTGGCGTTAGCCTTTCTCAATGCATCGATTCGATCTAACGTCTGCTGTGATTCTACCGGCGTGTTTCGAAGATAAAGCCGAACCAATTTGTCTTGATTAGAGTCAAACGTAAGCGCATTGGTGAGCCGACTCCAAAAGCCAGCTCTGTTGTCACCGGCCGCTGGACTCAGCGCCTCAGCGGCCACCTGGTCAGACAAATACGCCCAAAAAACACCACAATTTTGCCTACCTATTTCGGGCTCCAAGCCCGCCTCAAATTGCGGGTTAAGTTCGGGAATAAATGGCATGCCAGGTATCGGTGCGTCCGTCATCGTATTATTGTAATAAAACTCCACCCAAAAACTCGATCCAATCCAACTCGTATCACGTCCAAAGAACCCCGGATCTTCGTTACCAGGACCAACAATTTGCCCTGACGATTCTTGTGAAAACCTTGCCAAGGCTTTGTCGTAGCATTGCCCATGAAATTGGTTAAGAAGACTTCGGACCGTCGAGCTTTGAACGATCGCGCCTTGTGCAAATGACACCAACGCCCTCATTCCACTATTATTTTGTGCAGTCACTTCATTGACCACTGTTTGGGTGATCGCGTGGCTTATTCTTAACACAGCAAACCACCATAAGGGCACCCCAGAGCTACTGCTGCAAATTGGGTCTGGTGCCGGTGACTCCATCGCATCATAAGCCGACCCCGTGTTACCACAGGACGCTCCGAACACCACATCAGGTGGCGCCCTTAAATCATTTACATTTTCGTACGTCTGCACGGAGCCACTATTAAGCTGTACAAAATTAACCGGAATCGCCACAAAAAATAGGACAATAAACAACGTCAATAGGCGTATTTCAATGGCCGATAATATTCGGTCGCCACTATTATCCGTCGTTGAACCCTCGCCACGTACACTAATGGCGGTTCCTATTATCGCCATCACAATAGGAACAAATACGAGCCCCGTTGCCACCAGCAAGGTCCAAATCAGGTCATAGTATATCCACGCCACAATCGTCGTGTATACCTGTAGCGTAGAATCAACGAACACTAAAAGGCCCCCCAGAATGACCCAAGTATCGCGGCCTCAGTACAGACATACCACGCCATAATTCGTACCTGATATCTTGATACATCAAACGACAGGTATCGCATAACCAGCTTAGAAATTAGCGGCCAAAATAACACTCCAGATAGCCCGATGATCAGTAATCGAAAAATCGTCATATTCACCGCCAACGTCTTGAATTCCTGATTCACCGAGACGAGATTTTCTTCTGGCATTAGCATCGGCATCAACCACACCGCGAGTAACCCCACAGCAACGATCAACAGGCATGACTTGAACCATTTCATGGCTAATTCACAGGGGCCGTTGGTCTGTCAGAGAAGACACTACCAGAACGGTTCGGAGCGCCTCCGGTCAACGTCTGTGATCCAACACTGTCACGCAGTGCGTCATAGGCAATGATGGTTTGCGATACCTTGCTGGACAGCTTGCCTTGCGTCTCTACGGTCCACATTAAATCATCGATCTCATCCCTGATTCGATCCGTGATCGCTTCACTCACCTCACCCGCTAGCACATAGCCTTTCACGGCCGGGCTTTCCGAACTCACAAGAATCATTCGTCGAATCGCCATCGCTTTTTCAATCGTTCTAGACAACGACACATCATCAATCAATCGCCCGATGTACACGTTTTGATCCTGCACCTCAAAATTTTGTAACGCTTCGTAAACAAAGGTGGTGAGCACTACCTCGTTACTGCTGACGGCAGTCAACTGATCAATGCTTGGCATATCATCACTCCCTAACAACTCTATCCACGCCTCAGTAAGTTCCTCCACCTCCTCACCCACCAATACCGCCAAACCAACCCCCGGCCTAAACTGGGAAGCACAACCCGCATCCTCTGGAGAGCAGGTATAAATCGTTTGTTCACCCACCATCCGGTTTGCCCACTCCACGGCATTCTCAGTCGTGCCAAATAACACACCAAGCCTTTTGTCTTCAGTGCGGGTACCACCAATCGTTTCCACGTCCACCGTATCGCCAGCGGCTTGTGTCGGCTCCGTTAAACTTTGAGCACCAGCAGGCTCATTACTTTGAAATATGTTGTAGCCAGCCGTCACCAGATCCCTAACGACCACGATCGGGTTGGTTGTGCCTCCAGCCATTTCGCCTCCTATCCACGGAATAGGCGCGGTAGGGGAATTTCTAGCGACTTGTTGTTGCGCCTCTAAAATAGAAGTTGGTGCGTCCGGTGGTGGGTTTTCATTACTGGTTAACGTCGATCTCCATCCAACACCAATCCCAATTTGCTTCCAGCCATCTAATGGATTGATGCCCTTATTGACGTCGTTCACCACGTCCTCACACGAGCGCTTTGCCACATCGACACGACCGTTGATTTGCGCGGTGAGTGTTTGTGAGTAGTCGTAAACCCCTGGCAAGGCGCGCTGCAACGCCGCGACAGCGACCCCCTGACCCAATGCCGTGAGCTGCGCGACAATGGCCTGACCCAATCGATCCAACTCCCCTTCCATGTAATCTGTAATGAGATCAGGGTAGGCATTTAACTCGAATATTTTTTGATCCCAGATATCACAACTCAACGGCAAATTAAGAGCCGCTGATACCCCGAGGTTTGGTGAGACCGTGGCTTCATTCAACGGACGTTGAAATGTCGTACCACCCCCCATTTCATAATAAAGCGTGGGCGACAATGGGTGTTGTTGGGACATGGCCCCTGACGACCAGCTTGCACACACCACGACTAACGTTAGTATCGAATGTTTCATCATTATCTACTCTATAAGCGTAATAGGACTTGGCAAAACAAAATTTCCAATGTGAAAAACAAAACTACCTTCCGGTGCCGGGGCGCATCGATAGCGTCTCCACAAATTGAACATGTAATCGTTATTGTCTGACACCTTCCCTTCGGTCCACTGTGCTTTAAATGGATTTGCTAACCCACCGATTAACCGGTTTCCACCCTCTACAGCGCTACCATCGGCGTTTACCGCTTCAGGGTTAACGTCAGGGCTACCGAACCGATGGCAGGATTGTTCGGTCTCCGCCCCCTCACTGTGTATCAGTTGCCAACGTCCTTTTTCATCCTGATGCGGATGCAGATAAACAGAATCGGGGTCACGAGATCGACTACCGAAATCCAGCTCTTCATATTCGTTGTCGTACATCGTAAAGTCCTCATAACGTCGCGCCGGTGTGCTGCGATAGATATGCGGTTGTCCAGGTCTTGTCACCACATGGGCCGATCTGAACGCCACCACGGCGGCTGCTTTTAAAGGATCGGACTGCAACAGATAGCCATTGCGCGGGTACACGCTGCCATAGTTCTGAGTCTGCGCCAGCGCTGTAAACGGATTGCTATTCACCCCGGGCAACAACTCCCCCACCGTCGTTTGATTGCTGAAGGGAATATAGGTTTGCGGGTAGACCAGTTCAGGTAACTTAAACCGCCACGACAAGATATTGGTACCGGACAAATAATAAGGGACAAAGGGATCGACATCGGAAGGACAAAACCCTTTAAAACCGATTGGCGCAAAACCCACACCGGGTGTCACTAATGCTTGGTAATCGGCCAAGGCCCCTGTATTGAGTACTCTGAATAGATCAGCCACTTCAGCCACTCTTTCGGTCGCCTCCACCACCTCAGCCCTCGCCGTCGCAACGATATTTTCAATCGTCAGTTCGCCAAACCGTTCTCTCAGCTCCTCAACAGCCCCATCAGTCAGTCCCTCAAAATCGATCCTCGGTGGGGCGGCATCGGGATCAGGATCAGGAAAGGTACTCTCGGTACTGCCTTCCACCTCTCGACGGGACGCCTCACTGATCGCGACCACATTATCCGTCACCACCTCATTGTAAAAGGCAATAGGGTTTGTCTCACTCAGGTTGCTCCCCGAGATCGCTTCAACCGCCCGGCCTAACGTCGATTCATCGGCTAAATCCCGCAGCTCTCCGACCACCGCATCCGCCGCCACCTGAACCGGATCAAACCGCGCCCTTGCATCCGCACTAAACCCATTACCCAGTGACGTTCCGGCATTTTGCGCCAAGTCACTAATCACTTGCGCCACATGGTCAGGTGTCTTTGCAATGTCTTGCGGAATCGCCGTAAGTAACGCTAAACCCGGCACACCCGTTTGCCCCAGTTCACCACGGAACGCTCTACTGGCCCACGTATAGACATTACCGGGATGTCCGAACACCTCGCTTTCATAATACTGAAGCGTCGAATGCGATTCGTTTTGCTTGTCGGAGGTTTGCCCCGACCACTGATCGACCTGGTCAAACGATTCAGGCACACCCGTCCCGGTTAATAACTCTATCACCGGCGCGGCGACAACGTTCTGCGCGGCGCCCAACGTAATAAAGGATTCGAGCAACGGACTGTCCCCTAACCTCGGATAGGACGTCACTAAAAAATCTGGATTATAATGTGCGGTAATCGGGCTCAAGAAAAATGTGACCGCAACACCGCTAAAAATTGACAACGACAACTTAGAGTAAAATGCCACCCCTTCGAACTGAAACTCCACACACTGACCGTAATTACTCTCTGCAAACGCCTCGATGAAATTCATTCGAGCCGTCGCTTGCCCGCTACACATTCCAGCCACCATCACTGCCAGTGCCGTTCTTTTCATCGTCGATCCCCTAACGTGAGTTCAGAGCCATTCTCAATTTTCTCCCAACGTCTGATTACCTTCCCGCTTTCATCCACTAATACCGCGGAAGGTATGCGAGTTAAGCCGTACTTATGCATCTTTTCACGACCCGCATAGCTCATTAAAAACAGCGCCGTTAGCGGACCATCGCCCCACTCTTTCAATCGTTGTTGGGCAACCTCCATCGCTTCATCTTGCGGTAACTCGGACACCTCCTTTTCGATCATGTGTTTCGCGTAATCAATCGCGTCCACATGCCACACCGTATAGGCGTGAGGCAGCGTATCAATACCCAAATTGTCCTTAATACGCTTGAATATAATATATTCGTCTGCGTGGCTCACCCCACCGAACGCAAGACATAACACGGTACATAGCGCTCGAATCGTATTATCCATTTGACATCGCCTTTAGTCTTGATTCACGAATCTGCTCGGCCACAAGGCATGCGGAATCAAGCTCCGCATACCTGCCCTTAAGATTGCGCTCTTTCATCAAATCCCCACGAACCGCTTTTTCGTGTTTCTCGGTCTGCGCCAGTGCTAAAAATAAAGACGGAGGCACATTTCGAAACTGGAACATCGTCTTATCCGACAGTAAAACCCCCTCCACGTACCGTCCAGGGGATTTCACGCAGTTGACCATCATTTGCCGTTCTTCTGATGTTAGATCTCGAAACTGACTGATCTTTTCCACCTCGTCTTTTGGCATCGCCAAGCACAACCAGAACTCCATCATATTCAGGAGTCTCTGACTTGAGTCCGGGTAATCATCGATGTTCTGGGTGGCCAGCCATAAAAACGCGCCGAGCTTTCGCCACTGCTTTATTGCTTTCATCACAATGGCAGGCAACAGATCATCGGTATAGATTAAGTGGGCCTCATCCGTCAGCACCAGGGTAAAGCGACTGTCCATCTGATCGCGTTCAATTCTCGCGTTGATGTCTTGCAGCAACGACACATACGCTACCGCTAAGGTCGATCCTGCCCCTTCTCCAACGGCCTGTGCTAAATCGACCAATTGAATATCAACATCCTCCCACAACTTCCCTTCACGTCGATTGAACAAATGACCGTTAAGCCCATCCGTGAACAGTTCCATGGCGTAGGACATCTCCAGTATTTCAGAGGCGTGGTGCTTAAATGAATCGCGTTCCGCAATCTCTTTTAACGCGTCCTTTAGATCCGACGGAATCACAATCCCGGTGGGACCATATTTTTCGGCAACCTTCTCGGCACTTTCGACCAACGAGTAACGCAGCGCGAGACGTTGAGCCCGCGACAACAATTGAGACTTATCGCCACCCGTTACCATAATTTGTGCGGTTAACTCCATCTCGCCTAGATAGTCCCGCGCGACATCCGCTTCGGCGTCTTCGTCGTCCTCTTCATCGACTAACGTGTCATCAATCTGCTCAATGACATCACGTGCCCCTGTCGTCAACAAACGCAAGGCATTAGCAAAGGGCGGTATCGATAAATCACTGTCCATCGACAGTTTGTTTTTCGCCACCGTCGCGCCATTTCGCTCTGCCCAGTCAGCCCATAAGCCAAAACTATTACCACTTTCAATCACAAAGAGTTTGGGCCGATGTACCGCGAACATGCAGGAAAACTCCCAAATCAACGTGGCCGATTTTCCCGATCCCGTCGGACCAAAAACAAGACCATGTGCCGATTTAGCACGATCGTTATAGTTCAACGGATCAACCATGGTGGGCTCCCCTGATCTATTGAAGAAAAACAAACCGGGATTATTACTGCCTCTCGACCGCCCATAGATCGGCGCAAGCGAGGCGGCGTGTGACACGAAGTAAGGCTTCGCCTTACGTCGTGAGCGTTGATCGAAAAACGGGGTATACACGCCAGGCAGGTTTTTAATGTAATTGTCCAACGGCACGACTTCTTTAGACACCGGAATCGCGGTCAATCCATTCATCGTCAACAGGGTATTGGTCGACTCCAGTTTGCGCTTTATATCCCGATCATCATCCCCTCTGACATACACCACCATCTCCAGCGCATAGAGTTTATCCCCGGCGGCTTGTTCATTAAGCACCGCCTGCGCACGTTCGTATTTCTGCTTACTTTCAGCCGTCTCACCAAACGCACGATCCGACACTAACGTGATGCGCTTGGTGATCTCATCCTGAGCGCTGACCGTCAGTGTATAGCTCAACACAACGCCCTCCGGCATCTTGTCCATCATCGTCGAGCCATTCGATTTCTCGCCCGTCAGGTGACCGGGTCGTGGCGTCGTTTTGCAGTTGACGACCTCTAACGCTGCGTGGGGCAATCCGTCAAAATAAATAAACCCTTTGGTCTCATCGGCAAAAGGTCGGTTTAGGGTCAGTATCTCTGCCAGATCGCTACCAATGGGTAAATCATCATCACCAGGGTAAGGCGCGACTGAATGCAGATTCGCCACATTACCGCCCGCCGCCGGAGGTCGCGGGTTAAACCACAACAGCATCCACCAATAAAAATCTTCACCCGTCATCCGATGAAACTTAATACCGATGCCCGCGAGATTACTCTCACACTTTTCACACACATCATCCAGTTCGGTTTCGGGATCTTCGGACGGCTTATTTTCAGCATACTTCCGGTAGATCACCATACGAACAGAACACCGCTGGCCCCGCCATACCGCACCCGTGACGGCCTCATCTTCAAAGTACCCTTCCGGCTTAGTGACATCCTCAATGTGCTGCTTATACACCTCCCACCATGCTTTGGTGAACTGCGTTTCCCATATCTTAGGGTCGATGTAGGACTTCACTCTTTCCAGATGATCTTCCAGATCCGGTTCGTTGTTGACAAAAAACTGCACCACCCACGGATCAGCTCCCCGTTCGGGATACGTCTCGGACAACATCGAGGACACATTATCCGCGACCGTTTCCAGGTACTCTTTGGTCCGGCCTTCAGAGGCAATAGGAACAAGTTCATAACAGGCCATTCGAGAATAGCCGTCGATCATTAATATCTGTTTCGTCTCCGGGATGTATTCAGCCCACGGTAATAGATCAGTGAATGACGGACCTTGCTCGTAGGCATCTTGCAACTGTGCATTGGTGACGGGGTTTTTAACCCTTGAACCACCAAAGATTGCACCAAAATCAATCCTCTTCATTCACTTCTCCCCTCTGACGCTAACAGTTCACTCGGCAACGCGTACTCATCCTTTTCGTAGAGACTGATGGCCGTCGTGTAGCCCGGTATCGGTGCGTTATCCCTTGTGCTCAGGTGTGGATAAACAAATATCTTAATCAACGGATTGGGGTGTTGACGAAACTCCACCAACAGCTCATTTTCAGCCGTTCGTGTATACGATTCCCGATTACTTTTCGCCGCCAACATATGTCTGGCTCGATAGATATCCTCCACTCGCTTATTACTGTCAGTGCCACCAGTGGCGCCTCTGAGAATATCAATTGAGCGTGGCCCGTCCTCTCGCGATAAGCGTTCCGCACGATTACTAGCACAACCGGACAATATCGTGAGCAGAAAAATACTAATCCAAATATTCTTGAACACGCCGCTCATTTCGGTACCTCACTTTTCGTTGACTGGGACTGATGTCCAATCGGAGTTCCTGCTGAAGATGAATATCCACCCTGGCACCCGCTCTTCTATAAATCGCCGCCTCACCTAACCCATAAAGCTCTTCTAGTTTTTGACTGGCCACGTCCACTCCTCCAAGCACACCAGAGGCAAGCGCAAACTGTTGGACATCACCATCCACATCAACCGTTGTGGTACTAATGTTGCCGTCTTGATTGAACCGGTCAGTGACGGTTCTCTGCGACTCCCTGATCGCCGCCGAGTACGCCCCCAACGTCGCTAGTGCTACCCCTGCCCCGATCTGTTCCTTGACATCAGTAATCAGCTCCCCCTCGATACACGGATTACCGAAGACGTCCGAGATATAACCAATGCGGCTGCGACTTTGATCGTTCAGCTGAGGACGCGACCCCGGATCACCGGGATACATAGACCTCACTGTCCCGTCTTCAAAAATGAAGGTGGCGGCAATAAGGTTTCCAGTCACACAACGCCTTGAAAAATGTCCAACGGCAAAGCCCTCGAAAATCATTCCTTCAATTTCGGGTGGCAGGTGTGTGCCGTTTGCAGCGATATTGTCTCGACCGACAACGATCTTAAAAAGCTGAGGCTCCACAATCTGACCGTCGGGATAGATTTTCCCCACTAATGAGGTAATCGCCGTTGATCCCGGTAGCACTGACAAGTCCGGTATCGTGTAATATCGTTCGGTCTGTGGCTCAACCCGTGTGACCTGTCTCTTTCGTAGACCGATAGGACGCCCCAGTCCACGGCTACGGCCAACCCCACCTAGACCCCCACCGCCACCCCCATCACTACCTGACGCCGACCCGGAACTCTCCGACGTCAACAACTCTCGATATTGCTTCAACGGTTCGAGCAACATCGCTTTACCTTTATTCACCTCGGTATTGACCGAACTTTTTGCCTGGTCCTGAAGCTCACTAACGGTCACTGACCCCCTTCGTCGGTCATTAATAGACACATCTAATGGCTCAATCCAAAAGACGTCAATCATGTCCTCGCCACTCAAGAATGTACCCGCCTCTAACCCAAGACCAAACCCTTCGGGCAACGCTAGTGTGGAACGTTGCGTGTCCACCGCAAGCGGGTTAGCACCCACGTTCAGTGAATTGCTGCCGCTTGTTTGAATGTCAGTGGTGCTCACAGCGCCAACTTTGTCGGTCATCTTAGTAACCGCCTCATTAAAGCGATCTAATACCCTATCCATCTTCTGAGCGGAAAGATCATCCTGTTTTTTCAATGCAGCGATCAACCGTTCCTCATATTTGGAATCCGCTTGAGCCATATTCAACAACGCCTCATCACGCTCAGCCATCAACTTATCGTTTTTCTTCTGAGTCATGATCACGTTGTCGGTTACTACATTCATCTGACCCCGCAGTGCTCTGATCGTGTCATTAGGCGTATCCGCATCGGCGGTTCGGGCGACAGGCGCACGGGCCATAAACGCACCAGCTTCCACCGTTGAGGTCGTCACCGCACCTCCACTTGTATTGGTCTTAAAAAAGACATACCCCACGATCAATAAGAAGGCGATAGCCATTCCTGGGATAATTTTATTCACTCTTATCGCAGCCATTTCGCGTCCTCAGTCCACAAATTGTTAGACACCGTCACCAGCGTCGTTGCATCCCCAAACGTATTAGCTGGCGATAAATGATCATTCATCAACGCGGAGGCTTTCCATGCATGACGACCCGTTAAATACCTCGGATCTAGATCAATAATCTCATTAGTCATGTTTTGTAAATACACAGAGGTAATGTACAAGCCTTCATTTTTCCACTGCCCGAGTATCCGCGAACGAACCTCCACGCCAGGGACAATATTCAGCGACGTTACATCGCTGTCGAAAGCAATGGTTTGTATATCAGGCTTATGATCAATGAGTCTTTCGGGGGAGTACGTTTGCTGCATGGCGTATCGCACTAACGTTGTTACACCATACTGCACAGGCTCGGGAATCTCCTCGACCAGCGGCGGTTCAATATCGGTCGCTAATGTCTCATCCAAATTATTATTGATTTCTTCCTCGATGGGATTGGTACTTATAGGGCTGACGATAGCAATCGGCGCTTGTGGCCCAAGGCCACTCACGCACGTCACATCAACCAGAAATATTTTGCCGGACTCTTTCTCACGAAACCGATAGCGAGTTTCTTTAAAGGGCGCAGAGCAACGTAAATAGACAACACCATTATTACTCTCAGCACTGGCTATCCCCATGTGCTCAATGGGTACTCCTACCTGAATTTTATTGTCATCAAATTTGATGACTCTCTCGACCCCGACACCAACCTTTATCTTTGGTGCCACACCGTCCCACACTATGTTTACAGGCTCAACAGAATAACCAGGCGCACAGAAAACGAGAAGCAACAGTGCGATAACTCTATACATCGTTCTTCTCCTCCAGATCCTCGATGAGCGCTTCTTCCATCCCCGGTGGATACCCATCAATCGCCAACCCCCATATGTTTTTCTGGGGGCTGATGTTCATGCGAACGACTCTAAGCGGATAGTGAATAGACACCCGTTTTGCTTCAATGCTGCCAATTTCCTCGACCACGACCACGCGTAGATGCACCAGCCATGATCCATCGGTTAACGACTCGACGTTCTCTTCGCTGTAGTCGGCCCCTTCCAGTTCCAACATGTAGCGGGACCGGCCCTGCAGCTCACCATTGGACGCCCGATCATTCATATCATCGACTAACCACTGTCGATATCTGGGGGTCAGATACGCTTGCGCTGCAAAGATCTTCGACCCGTAATCAACGGCACCGTCCTCCTCCCACCTATTCACTTCACGGAAGGTTGAAAACGTAAAGGCTTGAATCGTCGCCGCCGCATACTCACCCGGTTTAACCACGGCACCATGCCTGAGATCGGGTGGGATATTCACGGTTAAATTATCCGGCGCATTATTCCAGCCATACCACAAGGCACAACAACCGATGAGTAGCGCCATGATTACTAGGTACAGAAAGTGAATATGCTGATGCATCGCATCGCGTTCAGACGCCAGTCTACTCGCCATAACGATCACCTCTGACGAACACGATCTGTTGTGTGCGTCCTATCGACATTTCCCCGTGGTAGGTGAAGAAATGATATTTTTTTATATTGTGCTTACTGAGAAACGCTTCAAGCCTTAGTTGATAGTGTTCAGACGGCATATCTCTCTTCAGTCGAGTGACATACGCCGACATGATCAACAAGGTAAACACGGTCATTAACATGACCAACCCGACACCGGCAAAAAAACTATCAAAAAAGTAAAGCGACACTAAAGTAAGAAGGGGACCCCAAACAACAAACGATCCAACAATAATGGCAATTATTTCAGACGTAGTACAACCACGGAATACAACCGCCTCCGACGTAATATCGGACGCTAAAACACTATGACCCATCACAACCTCGCAACATCAACGACAAAACAAACAAATACCCAGAAGGTGTCGAGCAACGTACGTCGCTCGACACAACTAAACGATGTTATTAACCGGCAGTACCTAACGTCGTTATAGCGGTAGTCGCATCAGGGGTTATCACAGCCAGGAAGGCGAGCACAACAGCGCCGACGATGAAAGGCAGGAACACTTCACCCCACCCTGCACGACCACGACTCGCTTCACTGAATTTGGTCAAAATAGCCCAGACCATGACGATGAACACCAGCGCTGAAACGGCATTTAATGCCAACGTTAAGCCGGTACCCACTGTTGCACCGATCTGCTGCATGTAATCCGCCGCCGCCATAGCACGAGGAGAATTGAGGAGTATCACAGTAACACCAGTAGCGGTAATGACCTTTGATACGTTTGTATTGAGCTTTGTTTTTATCTTTGAAAACATGACTATTTTCCACTGTTAAGAAAGTTTGACTTCTCCGCACCGGAACACTAGATATAAAAATACCTTGATATAAAAATA
>JALZUP010000089.1 GCA_023301505.1 Robiginitomaculum sp. | reverse complement strand
ATCCACATCAGGCTCCCCACCACCTCTCGGAACGGCACATCTCCTGCCCCCTCATCCTCCATCACGGACCTGTTATCATTGGCAAGGGAAGCAGGGATCGAGCTGGTGCGACATATATTGAATCTCTCGAGAACACTCCTGATATAACTTTCCTGAGAAATCTCAATCGTACCAGCCTCACGGTCGCGAATATATTCACAACCTAGAAAGAACTTGACCTCCCCCAAGTCCTTCGTAGGAAGAGAGTCACCTAGTGCTGCCACAACCACCTTGGCAAGGCTCTTACTTCCTGCATACAGAATGTCATCCACGTGGATCGCGACCATCCCCAATACCTCGTCTCCCATCATGAAACGCAGGACACAGGGGTCAGACATTGACTGCTCAAAACCAATCCTCTTCAGTTCCGACACCAGCCTCTTGTAAAATGTCCTAGAAGCCTGCTTCAATCCGTACAAACTCTTGTTCAAACGGACAACCTTTCCTGACATCGACCCGCAGCCAGGAGGCAACTTCATGAACACCTCGTGATCCAATTCCGACTGAACAAATGCTTGCTCAATATCCCAGTGGAGTAATTCCAAATTGTACAAACACGCCAACACTATCAGCAATCGTAAAGATGCAGCATTTGCGGTAGGCGAGAATGTCTCAAGATAATCCACACCATACTTCTGCTTGAAGCCCTTCGCTACAAGCCTAGCCTTGGCCTTCACTATCTTTCCTGTTTCGTCTGCTTTCCACTTGAAAACCCATCTAGCATCAATCACATTACAGCCTATCGGGACTTTTACTGCCAACGTGAACGTTCCTGCTCTTATCAAGCCTTCAATTTCGGCAGACCTGGCTCCTTCCCAAATCTTAGCGTACTTCGAACGCTGGGCTTCCTGATAACTACCAGGCTCCGATTCTACATCCTGAACCAGTTCTTTCGGCAATTCCGTCTCATCACCTGCTCTCTGCTCCGACAACAATGAGTACACGACCTCTGTCGCGAAGATGGGTCCTAGGGTGGCCATGAGGCCGGGTACACTCTGCTGGTTGACTGCACGAGTTTGCGCGCGAGTCCTACCTTCTCTCACTTCATCATTTTCACGCGCGGAAGTATTAAAGTCAGCAAGCTCGGCCACATGCCGCGGACGACGAGCGGCTGGAGGGGATGCCTCCGCCTCTACCAGTCCTCCCGACCCAATCGACTCTTCATCATCATGCCCTCCCTGCCCCATCGACTCTACCTCATCATCCCCTCCCAGATCCCCCATCTCTACCTCTCCTGATTCCTGCCCTCCCTGGCCCTCCCCGTCATTCACAGGCGAAGACACAGAAGGAGCTACACTACCAGAAGAAATGTTCACGGGGGCAGACGGTTCAGCAGGGGAAGATGGAACAGAAAAGGACGGGCCTATACTACCTGCGCCAACACTCTCAACCTCCTCGACTCCCGCACCAGAGGGCACGGCATCACGTTTCAAAAGTGTGTGAGCGACTCCTCTTTCCACAAGCGGCCATATCTCGGTTTCAACATCGTCGTCACTATCCTCCCCTCCCTCCTCTGCTACCTCTATCGGCAAAGAAGGTTGCAGCGGAGGGAGCTGTGACGGCAGCACCTCCCACGTCACATCCCTCGTTTCTTGAATAGTACCAGCCCTCGTAAGTACTCTATGACAATCACGCGGGTGGTCTCTCGAAGGACCGACATAGAAACAACTCTCACCCTTCGGCAGCAGCTTTGACGGTCGCTGCCACCTACAGTAGGCGGGCTTCAAAAACGGATACGGTCTAGCGGGACGAGGTTCACCATACCACATTTCATACGGCGATTTGGATTCAGGGTTAGCAGAACACGCAGTGTGGTTCATCGCTTCGCAAGCCCAGTGCATAGCCTCAGCCCAGAGTTTATCAGTCTTAGGTAACTGTACATGCCCAAAAAGAACTTTAGCTTGAATACGAGCCGCCATCGCGGCCTCCTCTATCAATCCCAGTCCACGCTCTGCAACACCATCATATTGCGGACTATAAGCCGGTGTGAACTCTTGTTTGATCAAAAGCTCGTTGCACACAGATGCAAACTCCCCCCCGAAAAACTCCCCACCATTGTCAGACCTAACAATCTCAACCAATGACGGGACACCATCAGCACGCACACTCGCAAGAAAACTCCGGAAAGCACTGCCAGCGTCTGATTTATTTTTCAGGAAATACAGCCATGCACGTCTCGTGAAATCATCCTTCACAATCATGGGGTAATGTTTTCCCCCTACGGACGCAATGTCCTTCATTCCTCCCAGGTCAACAAAAACTCTGCCCAACTTTTTATCCGATCGAGTTTTAGTTTCCCGAACGATTCCTTTCCGAATAGCCTTCGACATCGAACACCCTGAACAAGCATGCATGTCACCAACCAACTTGGTACCTAATCGCTTTGCAGTAGTGCGAAGCAGACCCTCGTGCGAATGTGCATAAATATTGTGGAAATCGTTGATATCCATCGTAGTTTCATGCTTGGGGTTGGCGGGAGTGAGAGCAGCCAACACCGTACCAACAGAGGCTTCTCCTAGGCGATACGCAGACGCAATCAGCATGCCATCGAAGTTCTGAAAAGTTACTTGTCCATTGAATGCAGTCATAACACCATCAGGACCACCAAGACCATTCCATGACTCACCATCAAACTCTGCACTCGGAGAAAAGAGATTATACCCCAAGTTGGGAGAGTACAATACGTTCTTCAATTCCACGGAGGAGCTTTGAGCAGAAAATTCTGCGACCATGAAGGATACGATACATCAGTACCGATAAATTCAGGAGCCTTGGGAACTTTCTTGAAAAGACCCCCACCCAAGCTCTCCCCCGAACTACTGTCAGCCGCTGGGATCAGTGTGTTCCCACTAGCGACTTTTCCCCACCACTCACTTGCTGAGGTAGTGGGCGGAACAGAGGACTGGCTACCTAAAGCCCCACCAACAGTCCCGTCAACCGAACCAAAGTTTACTGCAGGAACAGAGGAACGATTCTCATCAGAAACACGCGGGTTCAAGCCTGGGTCTACAACACCCCTACTCCCAACCCTCATGTCGGACACGCCAAAGCCTAGGGTATCGCCTCCCGTACTCCCCGCGGTCCTACCGGCGGCACCCGATTGGTGCACACCAGACTCTAGTTCGATGCCTCGCGGCGCAGCACGCGAACTAGAGGACTCCACATTCTCCCTCTGGTGTGTCTCAACAACTGTCTGGAGCATCTGCTGCTGGTTAGAAAACATATCCAGCATTTGAGACACTCGAGACTCTAAGGAATCCATTCTCTCACCAAAGCCCTGCGGGTCACCCTGTTGGTTTGCCGCAGGGTCACCTCCCTCCTGTTCAGCCATGACGAGGCCGGTTGATCAAGCCGCCCTCACAGTCTCGTCGAACACAGTCCAGGGGGACGTACAGCAGTCGACCGATAGCGCTATAGCGTGTTGGTAAATCAGTGGCTTCTGGAGAAAGGTATTATATTAGAGAGACCAATGTCTGGAGAGACAGGTCAGAAAGTGGAGTGAACAAGAGGGGCGAGCGCATGGGCTCCCAGCTCCCTCGCCACCTTCGGTAAAATGCACAACCGGAACACAACACAGCATACCGAACATCGACAACAAGCCGATGGCCCGACCTCTAGCAACACTACAGGAATGTTCCTACTCGTCAAGGCAACAGAGAATCCTACAGAAGTAATTCCTCCGCATGTTCATACGCACGTAACATGCCAACTAATCACATAACAGATCTACGATAATCTACGACGTACAAGTGCAGTGCTACTGAACTTTGACTCACACTGGCTATGTGCTAACATTTCCATAACACTCTGTCCTGTTCTACAGCAGTACGATCTACCGAAGTACCGTAGCACCACAAGAAGAGTATTCTGGTACAACAACATACAATCAACAGTTCTGCTATTCAAACCAACCAATCAGAGTTTCACCGCAGTACAGTTGATACATACATGCCGCTATTACGAACACCCTCCCTAGGGGCTGTTGTATCTACCAGACCAAATACATATCAAACAAAAACAAAAACAAAACGACTCAGACTTCTACTTCTTGATACCAAGTGCAAAGTCGCGGTGAACTTCAAAAAGATCTCTCGGCAACACCTTCGTGAGGATGTCCGCGTGTTGTTTCTCGCTGGGGACGTGGGTGACTTCGATCACACCCTCCTCGGTCAGATTCCTAAGAAAGTGGTGCCTCACATCGATGTGCTTACTCCTACTCGAGCTCAGCGGGTTCTCTGCGAGCGCAATCGCCCCCTCGTTGTCTTCAAGGACATCTATCTTACGAGGCTTCGCACTAGGCCTCAGGAACTGAAGCATTCCGTTTACAAACAGAGCCTCCTTTACACCATCTCCCATCGCAAGATACTCTGCTTCTGAAGTTGACTGTGAAACGCATTTCTGCGTCCTAGAAATCCAAACTACAAGCATCGCCGCCACGAAAACCATCGCACCCGAAACTGATCTACGGTCAGTGGCCCTACTTGCAAAGTCAGCATCTACATACACCAACGTGCCTGCGTCTACCGAACTATCCTGCTTGAACTTCAAAGTCAGATGCGCCGTTTCCAGAAGATAATTGAGAATCTTCTGAGCTGCCTTCCAGTGGCTCCTCTTTGGTTCGTGAGAGTGCCTCGCCACCGCCCGCACAGCATTCGCGATGTCGGGCCTTGTCTGGCTGGCGATCCACATCAGGCTCCCCACCACCTCTCGGAACGGCACATCTCCTGCCCCCTCATCCTCCATCACGGACCTGTTATCATTGGCAAGGGA
>JALZUP010000088.1 GCA_023301505.1 Robiginitomaculum sp. | reverse complement strand
ATATGTATAGTATAAAACTGTTACCGATTATTCTTATCTCGTTTTTTATTGGAATCGAAGTCTCTGCACAAAATACCATCAGAGGAGAAGTATTTGATGCAGCCAATAACGACCCTATCATTGGAGCAAGTGTTATTATTCAAGGTACAACTATCGGAACAGTTAGTGACTGGGATGGCTCTTTCGAATTTGATACAGAGAATGATTTTCCATTAAAGTTAGAAATTTCTTACATCGGGTATACTACTCAGATTTTGGAAATGAGTAATAACAAAAGATTATCAATAAACCTTCAAGAAGATGTAGAAATCATTGATGTTGTCGAAGTTACCGCTACAAGAATTTCGGATAAACAAAAAGAAAGTCCACTTACAGTAGAGGCTTTAGACATTATAGCCATTAAAGAAACACCTGCGGCTAACTTCTATGATGGATTAGGTTCTTTAAAAGGAGTAGATTTGACAGCCGCTAGTCTTGGTTTTAAGATTGTTAACACACGTGGATTTAATAGTACTAGTCCTGTGCGTTCTCTTCAAATCATAGATGGTGTAGATAATCAAGCACCAGGTTTGAGTTTTTCACTAGGAAACTTTTTAGGATCTTCAGAATTAGACATCAATAAAGTAGAATTGATAGTTGGAGCAAGTTCAGCTTTCTATGGCCCAAATGCATTCAACGGTGTAATCAGCATGGAAACTAAAGATCCTTTCTTCAACGAAGGTTTTTCTGCGCTATTGAATGTAGGCGAAAGAAACATGGTAAAACCAGCAGTTCGTTGGGCTCAAAAATTCCAAAACGAAGATGGTGATGACAATTTCGCTTACAAGCTAAATTTTGAATACTTACGTGCAGATGACTGGGAAGCAGACAATACTTCACCTATTGATGATTCACGTGTTGGATCAAACAACCCAGGTCGATTTGATGCTATCAATACATACGGAGATGAATATTTTAATGGAAATGATTTTAGCGATCAACCAAATTCTTCAATTGTAGGCTTATTAGGCACTTTCTACAGAACAGGATATCAAGAAGAGGAACTACTAGACTATGATACCAGAAACTTAAAAGCAAGCGCTAATTTTCACCTACGCTTAGATCCGAGCCAAGGAGTTGAGTCTCCTGAATTAGTGTTGGCAAATAGTTTTGGTTCTGGCACAACAGTGTATCAAGGAGATAACAGATTTAGCTTAAACAACATCACCTTTTTACAAAACAGAATTGAGCTTAAAAAAAGAAATAAGTACTTTATCAGAGCCTATAGTACTCAAACTAGTGCTGGGGATTCATTTGATCCATTTTTTGCTTCATTGCAACTGCAAGAAAATGCAAAGAGCAATCTAGAATGGTCTAGAGACTACACTTCTTTTTGGCTAGATGAAGTTAGGCCGCAAGTAATAGAGTCAGGCTTTCCTGAACTAGAGATTGTTTTAGATGCCAATGGTGCGCCGATTATAAACCCGGATGGAACAATTGAAACCAGCTTTGACAATGAGGCATATGAACAATGGCTTATAGACAATCAAGATAACTTGACAGAATGGCATAGACAAGCACAGGTATTTGCAGATACAGCAGTAGTTGGTGTTTCAACTGCGGTTCCATTCTTTCAACCAGGTACAGAAAGATATGATCAAGAATTAGATAGAATAGCCTCAAGTCTTAGAAGTGAAGGTGGTACTCGTTTTTTTGATAGGTCTGCACTTTACCACGTTCAGGGAGAGTACAATTTCCAACCTTTATGGACGGACAATATTAAAGTAGGTGCAAACTATAGATTATATCGACCAGATTCTCGAGGAACGATTTTTAGTGACACTGCAGACATTAGAATAACAAATCAAGAATATGGCATCTATTCAGGTGTTGAAAAGTCTTTTGACAAAAATCGTCTTAAAGCTTCAGCAACTTTAAGAGTGGACAAAAATGAGAATTATGATTTCTTAATTTCTCCTGCTGCTTCTTTGGTATACACTCCTTCTCCAAATAATTTCTTCAGAGCATCCTTCTCATCTGCTATTAGAAACCCTACCCTTTCGGATCAGTTTTTATTTCTAGATGTAGGAAGAGCTACACTCGCTGGAAATCTAAATGGTGTTGAAGATTTAGTAACCGTGGAGTCTGTGACAGACTTCTTTAGAACCACACAGGCATCTTCATTAGACACCTTTAGTATCAATCCCATACGGCCAGAAGAAGTCAAAACCTTTGAGCTTGGATTTAGAACTACATTGTTTGACAAACTATACTTGGATGCAGGATATTATTATAGTTTTTATACCAATTTTATTGGGTTCCAGGTCGGTGTAGATCTTGACTTTACTAATTTTGGTGGAGGTACGACTATCCAAAGTATTGAAGCATTTAGATACGCAGCAAATGCGGAGACACAAGTGACCACACAAGGGTTCTCTATTGGATTCAATTATTATTTAGACAATAACTTTGGATTGAATGGAAATTACTCTTGGAATAAACTAAATCTTCAAGAAGAAGAAGATCCAATAATACCAGCCTTTAATACCCCAGAACACAAATTTAATTTAGGTTTTGGAGGACGTGATTTGAGTCTAAATCTTGGAAACAAGAGAATTAACAATCTTGCTTTTAATATCAACTACAAATGGATTCAGGGATTTGTATTTGAAGGATCTCCTCAATTTACTGGCCTTATACCGACGTATGATCTTTTGGACGCTCAGTTTAATATTGGATTCCCAAAACTACATAGTACAATAAAAGTAGGGGCATCAAATGTCTTGAATAGCCTAAGTTTTCAAACTTTTGGGGGACCAAGAATTGGAAGGCTTGGTTACATCACATGGACATATGAACCTAAATAGTCTAACACATATTTATTTTTAAATTTCTTAACTTAATCGAATACTTCTATGAAAAAATTTTACTCATTAATTTTATTCTTAGGCTTATCGGTATCCCTTTCTTTTGCACAAGAAAGATACCTTGATGAAGTCTTTACAGATGTAAACGTTACATCAAATGTATCTTATGGAGTAAATGGAACCATTTTATTTATCGGCACAGCTGGAGAGATTGTACCGCAAAATTTGGAAATGGACATTTATGAACCAGACGGCGATACAGAAGTGGATAGACCAGTAGTCCTGGTATTTCACACTGGAAACTTTTTACCGAATGTTACAAACGGTCAAATTCCTGGAACAAGACAAGACAATTCTGTTGTTGAATTTTGTACTCAGTTGGCTAGAAGAGGTTATGTGACTGCTGCTGTTTCATACAGATTGGGCTGGAATCCATTAGCGGAGACACAACCTATTAGAGCTTTAGGGCTTATCCAAGCGGCTTACAGAGGGGTACAAGATGGAAGAAACGCTATTCGTTTTGTAAAGGCTAATGCCGATACATACGGTATTGATGAAAACAATGTAACTGTGTTAGGATTAGGAACAGGAGGATATTTAACATTGGGTCTTGTAGGACTTTCTGACTATAACGAAATCCTAACTACAACAAATGGTCCTGGAAAATTCATTTTGGATAATGATGGTGATGGTACTCCAGAAACGCCTATGATCGTAGAAGCTTTTCATGGAGATATCAATGGTGAAGTTCTAACGGTTACGCCAATTGCTGGCTTCGGTTTACCAGCTGGCGATACTACAACTTACGCAAATGTAGTAGGTGTAGACAATAGCTTCCAACTTGGAATCAATGTAGGTGGTGCCCTTGGTGACGTTAGCTGGTTAGCAGATAATTCAACACCAACTATCTCCATTCAATCGCCCTTTGATCAGTTTGCTCCTTATGAAGATGATATACTTAAGGTGCCTACTACAGGTGATGATATCGTTCAGGTGCAAGGTGCTCAAGTTATTGGTGCGACACAAGAAGCAAGAGGAAATAATCAAATGTGGATAGATGCTAACTTTAATGATGACATCACTGCACAAGCTATTGCCAATTCTGCTACTGCTGGTCATCCTTATTACGAAGGCGTATTTCCATTTATTAGACCTGCTAATTCGGCAGGAGAAGATGAAGGTGTAGTTGTTGATTGGTGGGATGAAAATGATCTTAGTCCAGCAAATGGCGCTGGTATGGGTCTTCCATGGAATGTGATTCCTCATCCAGCGGGTGGAACTTTCCATACAAACGGATTATTATTGAACGAAGATATGTCTGCTGAAAAAGCAAGAGCAAACATTGCTGATGTAATGGCTTATATCTTACCTAGAGCATGTGTTGCATTGAACCTTCCATGTAGAGCTAACTTTACAACTTCTACACGTGAAGTTCTTTTGGAAGCGGGTATGACATTAACTCCAAACCCAGCAAGTCAAAATGTAACTGTATCTGTAAGCAATGATTTTGAAATTATTGATATGGAGGTATATGACATGGCTGGTAAATTAGTTCAAAACCACCAAGGAATAAATGCTTCTCAGTACACAATCAATCGTAACAATCTTGCTCCAGGTATGTACTTGGTAAAGGCTACTTTTGATGGAGGTGTTCAAACTGAAAAAATACTTTTTGACTAAAATTTGTTTTTAGCAAAATATAAAAGAGCCATCCAGATTAATTTCTGGATGGCTCTTTTTCTTTGTAACACCTCTCTTTTTTGCATGAGGGGTAGTAGCGAGCACACAAGTGCAATAGAAGGGAATGAAGCCGCTAATAGGCTGGCTCATCGAGACTGACTAATCGCTTGGCTGAATCGCATTCTAGGGCACTGGAGTAAAGCGGATGACCCGACCCTTTCGCTTATTAATTACCTGTCCATTAAGAAGAATTTTAAGTAGCGAAAGGGGCATGCCCAAATTTTAATCCAATTGCATCTCCGGAATATCTCCATCGACAATTAACTTTCCTTCTGTCGCATTCTGAATT
>JALZUP010000087.1 GCA_023301505.1 Robiginitomaculum sp. | reverse complement strand
TGCTCAAAAGAGAGTTCCCAGATAGAATACCTTAGCATTAGATAGGAAGTGTTTTTTCGACAAAAGGCCTACCTTCTTTGAAGGCCTTTCGCCGAAAAAGGGATAGTTCATTTAACTGTGTCTAAGGTTAGTTAATAATATCCTACATCTTGCATTCAAGATGTAAACCTCATCTCGCAAGGAGGCCTACGGCCTCCTTGCGAGATGAGGTTTTAGCTCTTTTATTTGGGCACCCGTTCAGGGTACTTTTTCATTATGTCTCTTTGTATTTGTTTCCAGCCATAGGCTTTGCGTTTCCACGATTTCTCATTATGTGTTAGCGATAGATACAACTGCTTTGTTAGTGCCGTAGATGATACCCATGCCGCTTTTGACTTGATCAACTTACGCATTACCCGATGAAGTGCTTCAACTGGATTGGTTGTATATATCATCTTTCTCATCCCTTCTGGGAAGTCCATAAATGCCAATAACTCATCCCAATTAGATTGCCATTGTTCTACTATGTATCCATACTTTGAGCCCCATTCTACTTCAAATGCTGACAGTGATCCTTGCGCTTGCTCCAGACTTAATGATGTATATACCTTTCTTAAACCTGAGGCTACCTTCTTTCTGTCTTTCTCGTCTACATACTTTAGAGAGTTACGTACTTGGTGTACTATGCACTTCTGTACTATCGTGGCTTTAAACGTATCTGTAATCACTTCTGAAAAGCCCTTTAGATTATCCGTACACATCACTAAGACATCCTTAACTCCACGCTTCTTAAGATCACTCAGGATTAAGCCCCATTTGCTTGCGCCTTCACTACCTTGAACATACAGACCTAATAAATCTCGTTCTCCATTCCAATCTACTGAATAAACTGTATAAAAAGCATTCATCGCATATTTGCCTTCAGTTCTTACTTTGAAATGTATCGCATCAAGATATATGATTGGATAAAAACTCTTTAGTTCTCGTGTCCGCCATTCCTCTATCTCTGGCAATACTTTATCCGTTATCTGTGATATCTTTCCTGCTGATATCTCCACTCCAAACATCTTAACTAATAACCGTCTTACATCTTCTACAGAGTTACCTTGTGCATACAATGCAATGATTTGCTCATCTAATCCACTCGTCAATTCTCGCTGCCTTTTGCCTATTAACTCCGGTTCAAATTCTGATCGCCTATCTCTTGGTGTCTCGACCCAAATGTCACCAGTATTCGATCTTACCTTTTTTACTGTCTTACCATTCCTTTTATTTGGACTACCTGTTGATTTCTCTTCTGACATAAAGGATTCCATCTCTCCTTCTAATACTGTATTTACCATCTTCTGTAATATCTCACTAAATGGACTCCCTTCTCCTAATACTGGCTTCTTACTATATAGGTGATCCTTTAGGCGTCCATACAATTCTGGATCTTTTATAATCTGTTCTCTTTTATCTTTCATTTTGTAAAGTTAATAAGACACAGTTATTTGAACAGTCTCTTCATATTGGACTATTTACAGTTTTATTTCTAATACTTAAAGTTCAGAAAAAAGATTAAGCTACCCTACTTTGAATTGAGATTTTACCTACAAATGTTGATATAAAGAATTGAATTCAAGCTTATAGTCCAGCATTTGAGACTTGCGTACATCTACTTACGCATTGATTTGGCTTCATTGATAGCGGCCCAATACTTGAATAGCAATTAGCCTTAATAAATTTGAGAATAGCCACCTCGTTCATTAAACAACGATAAATAATACGGGTAAATATCATATATCATTAATAAACTTTCACTAACTCAATCGTAGTTAACTCCTTACTCTGCGAGCTTAATAGGACTAAATCGAAAGAAATTCTAAAAAAGTATATCTTTCATTATTAGAATTAGAGAACGAATCAACCAATCTCATGTCCTATAACCCTTTATTTCCAAAGTTCAGTGGTCTCAAGAATTTTGTGTTTCTAGCTATTTGTAGCATACTTATTTTCGCATGTAGTGAAGAGCAAAAGCCTAGCAGTAATGCTCCTCAAAATAAAAGCAAACAAATAAATGATCCTCAGGGTCAAAACAAGCTATTAGACATCCTCCAAGTTCAAAGTAAAACTTTAGATCTATCTGGATTTGAAATAATGTCTGCTGATCATACGGGTGTCACTTTTCAAAACAATCTAGACTTAGGAAAGATGAAGGCCTTTCTTTATTATGTAAATGTATTTAATGGTGGAGGCGTCGCCTTAGGGGACATCAACAATGACAATTTAATAGACATTTACTTAACAGGAAATTTAGTAGGCAATAAATTATACTTAAACAAAAGCAACTTACAATTTGAGGATTTGAGAGCACTCTTTATTGTAAACTCCTCTAACAAACCATTTTTCAATGACAGGTTCTCCTTGTCATAAGTTGGGAAGTAATCATCCTTAAACAAAACTTGATTTACTGACTTTTGCCATTCGCCTAATTCTAAGCGATAGTTTTTGCTCATCCAATGCTGTCCAATGTAGCATCCAATTTGAAAAATACCATATGGCAGCATATCTATCCCTTCAATTAGATTCAGTTCGTGATTACCATCGACATTCTCCAATAGTGTAAATGATCTACTATCTAACTTACATTTTACGTTTAAATTATTAACTAATTCACGTAAGTCATTAATGTTTTTATAATCTAAATATGCTTTATAGTTCATGATACTTCGATCTTGAATTTTGATAACTAGCAAACAAGTTCACCATACCAAGTAGGTATTCTACTCTACTTGGAAACAACAATCTTCTCAACAACCTTTTGATTAGTTCCAACATCTATTATTTCAAGTAAATAGGTTCCAGACATCATAGACTCCAAAGACAAACTCTTTTGGTTTAATGATTTACTGATTAGCTGACCATCCAGATTGTACAGTGAGGCTTCAAAGTTCAATGCCCCTTCGACATCTATGTAAATATAATCCATCGCAGGGTTAGGAAATATACTAAGACTAATGTTATTCAAGACATGAATGCTAGAAGTTGCATCTGCTCCATCACAATCTTCATCT
>JALZUP010000086.1 GCA_023301505.1 Robiginitomaculum sp. | reverse complement strand
GAAGGCCCGCGCGTTTTAAAGGCTAAGGATAGCATTGTTCACAATTTGGGTAAGTCGATTATGATTGCGCGCTTTGTGCCGGGCACGCGTATTCCGCTCTATATTGCGGCTGGTTTTTTTCAGGCCTCATTTGCTAAATTTGCAGGCTTTATCTTTTTATCAGCCCTCATCTATATTGGGATTGCCTTTGGTTTGTTTAACCTATTGGGCGAGGTGGCTGGCGAAGAAGCAAAAAAATACCTTCCTATTTTAGCCATTATAGCGATTGTTATTTTGCTTATTGTTAAAAAAATAAAGAGCAAGCCCGCCCTTATTGATGAGTGAGATATTACTCTCTTGCGCTTCACATAGGTGAGGCTGATTAGGAAGGCGTTTCAGTTCTTGCTTGCAAAATGAGCTGGCTTGGGTCACCTATCGGCTTAATTTAGATGCCCATATTTTAAGGCTTTACTATGCATGCAATTTCTATCGCTAACAGTGATTTCAGTCTTGGTAAAGATGCGCCGCTGGCGGTGATTGCAGGGTGCAATGTTTTAGAATCTTTGGATGAATCTTTGGCCATAGGCCGCGCGCTTAAAACTATTTGCGCAGATTTAGGGCTGCCTTATGTTTTTAAGGCAAGCTTTGATAAGGCTAACCGCTCCTCTATTGCATCATTTCGCGGGCCTGGCCTTCAAGAGGGACTAAAGATGCTCGCCCAAATTAAGGCTGAGCTTGATGTGCCGATTTGCACAGATATTCACGAGCCAGATCAGGCCATGCAGGTCGCGGCTTTGGCTGAGATTATTCAGCTCCCCGCTTTTTTATGTCGCCAAACTGATTTGGTCACGGCGATGGCGCAGGCCGCCAAGCGCCATGATAATATTATCCATGTGAAAAAGGCGCAATTTTTGGCCCCGTGGGATTGTAAAAATATCGTCTCCAAAATTCGCGAAACTTTTGCAGATGCCAAAATTGCTTTATGTGAGCGGGGCTCAAGCTTTGGCTATAATAATCTGATTGTTGATCCGCTATCTGTTCCTGAAATGCAAAAGCTGGGCGTGCCAGTGACGATTGATGCCACACATGCGGTACAATTGCCGGGCGCGGATCCGCGTACAGGCGGGGCGTCAACAGGCGGGCGTAGAGACGGCGTTGCTATTGTTGCCAAGGCGGCTGTGGCTGCGGGGGCTGATGGCGTCTTTTTGGAATTTCATAGCGACCCAGATGCTGCGCTTTGCGATGCACCGTCTTGTTTGCCAATAAGCGCGGCTGGCCCCTTATTAAGCCAGCTATCGAAAATTCGCGCCATTGTCGCGCCAGTGTAGCGCCCATTTTAGCGCCCAGTGTAACGTCGTAATTTAAGACGCTTATTTGCGTCTAATATTCAACTGAGATTAGCGCATAAAAAATGCCGCCTCTTAAAAAAGAGGCGGCATTTTATGTGTATGATTTATGGCTTGGCTGGCTTATTCTTGCGTTGCAAGTAGCTCAGCAAGTTGAACATTCAGTGAAGCCATATTAGCTTTTGCCTCGGCAGACAATGTGCCTTCGGTTAAATCAATCTCCTCATTCGGGTCAGATTTAAGGTGGTAAAGCTCTTGCGTATTGGCAACAGTATCAGCCACTAGCTTGTAATCAAGATTACGGATGGTTTGCAGACCAACGATAACGTCACGGCGCGGGCCAAACCAATCAGAAAAGGCATAGTCACGCACTTGGTCTGTTTCCCCGTGAAAGATGGGGGCCAGACTAACGGAATGGAACGGGCGCTCTGGCGCGTTGGCGTCAGGGGCAATGCCAGATATATCCATCACGGTTGCAAAGAGGTCGACGCCATTTGCAAGAGCTGGCGTGACGCCTGTTGGAACATTTGGCCCTGTCAAAAAGAACGGTACATTAATCCCGCCGCGATAAATCGCACCTTTTGCGCGGCCTTGCCCGTCAAATGGCGCTGTGGCGACTTGGCCCGGTGTGCCATTATCACCCAAGAAAGATACATAAGTATTTGCCAATGTTTCCGCATCAAGTGAGCCAAGCAGACGGCCAATTTCAGTGTCCATTGCTTCCATCATAGCATTGTATTTTTCATGATCTGTTGCTGTATCTGGATCAAGATTTTTCAGATCAGAATTTACAAGATTTGTTGGCGGAACATGGAAAGGTGTATGCGGCGCGTTAAAGGCGAGCCATAAGAACCAAGGCTTATCAGTTGGGCCTTCGGCCATCCATCTAATCGCATCATTAACTGTGTCAGTCGTGACATAGCCTTCAATACCAAATGGCGGAGCGCCATCAATTGATTTTGACCAAGCGCGATAATTGACAACGCCGCCGCCGCGTACAGGGCCTAAATGCGTATCAAAGCCCGCATGAATTGGATGTTCTAATCCACCATTTTTATCATCGGCTAAATGCCATTTACCAATCGCGCCAACTCTATAACCTTTGGAGGTGTCTGCTTTTAGCGCGTGAGCGAATGTGTAAGCGTCAGGAGATAGGCCGGGGGTAATTGTTTCTGCAACAGCTGTCGCGCTAACAGGCGCGGCTGCTTCTTGAGGGGCCGCCATATCGCCCATGCCGCCAGCGCCCATGTCGCCCATGCCGCCTTCAGCCATATCGCCCATACCGCCGCCTTCAGCCATGTCGCCCATGCCGCCAGCGCCCATATCGCCCATACCGCCGCCTTCAGCCATATCGCCCATGCCGCCAGCGCCCATGTCACCCATGCCGCCTTCGCCCATGCCGCCGCCTTCGCCCATGTCACCCATGCCGCCGCCTTCGCCGCCAGCACCCATGCCTTGCGCGGCAGGTTCTAGATCAGGCCCTGCGCTTTCAGGAACATTCCATTCAATATTTTCAAGAGGCGGAATAGGAACGCCAACACCATTGGCAAATCCATATTGTCCCGTCATCAAAGTCGCGCGGGTTGGAGAGCAGGCTGGCTGCACGTAAAAATTATCAAAGCGCAAACCTTCATTACACATTTTGTCTAGGTTTGGCGTGACGGCTGTGCTTTGTCCGATATTGTAGCAGGTTAAAGCTTCGACGCCGATATCATCCCCAATCATATATAAATAATTTGGTTCACTGGCGCGCGTTTTAACAAGACCCGTTGTGTCACCTAAATTCGTCATTTGAATGGGGGCAGGTATAGGGCTTTGCGCAGCAGGGCTTGATTCATTTGTGCCGCCGCTACAGCCGATAAGGGCTAAGCTTATTGCCGATGCGGCAACAGTATGTGTAAGCGATTTTAAGAATGTCATGTGTTATCTCTCCCAGATTATTTTATAGTTTCGTGGCCATTTGGGCGCACGCTAATGTGTGCAGGCGTGAAAATATACGCAACTTTTCGTGAGTTGAGCCTAATTGTGCCTTTGGCGTCCTTTTGGGCCTAATTTTGTATGAAATCAATAGATATTGACAAGAGCTGTATTGTGTAGAACATTAGGAGAACAAAATAATTGCTCGAATGTTTATCTATGGCTAAAATTTCCAATATCTTTGTCTGTCAATCTTGCGGCGGTGTACATGCTAAATGGGCGGGGCGATGCGGGGAGTGCGGGGAGTGGAATACACTTGTCGAAGAGGTCACAGCGCAAAAGCCCAAATCAGCAAGCCGGCGTAAAGGCCGAGGTTTGGAATTTGTGGATTTGGGCAGCGAAAGCCCAGCTTTGCCGCGCATGGTGACAACCATTAGTGAATTTGACCGCGTGACAGGCGGCGGCCTTGTCCCAGGCTCTGCCTTATTAGTGGGCGGTGATCCGGGGATTGGGAAATCCACCTTATTATTACAAGCTATGGCGCGTTTGGCGGAGAGCGGGCGCAAGGTTGCTTATATTTCTGGCGAGGAGGCAACGGCGCAGGTGCGTCGCCGCGCCGTGCGGCTTGGCTTGGCGAAGAGCCCTGTTGATTTGGCCGCAGAGACAAGCCTGGGGGTCATCCTTGATGGTTTGATGGAGCGCAGGCCTGATGTGGTGGTGATAGATTCCATTCAGACATTATGGAGCGAACAGCTCGCCGCTGCGCCGGGCACGGTGGCTCAGGTGAGGGCCTGCGCGCAAGAATTGACGCGTTATGCGAAAAAAAGTGGCTGCGCGATTATATTAGTGGGGCATGTGACCAAGGACGGACAGATTGCTGGCCCGCGCGTGGTCGAGCATATGGTCGATGCGGTGCTTTATTTTGAAGGGGACCGCGCCCATCAATTTCGTATTTTGCGCGCCCATAAAAACCGCTTTGGCCCGACGGATGAAATTGGCGTTTTTGAAATGGGCGAGCAAGGCCTCTCCGAAGTTTCTAATCCATCTGCGCTATTTTTGGATGGCCGTGATGATAAAGATAATAGCCAAAATGGAGAGGGGCGCACATCTGGCTCAGTGGTTTTTGCCGGCCTTGAGGGCACGCGCCCTGTGCTGACCGAAATACAAGCCTTGGTGGCCCCTGCCGCTTTCGGGACGCCGCGCCGCGCCGTTGTGGGCTGGGATAGCGGGCGCATGGCAATGGTTTTGGCGGTTTTAGAGGCGCGGTGCGGGGTGAGCTTTGGCGGTAAAGATGTCTATCTTAATGTGGCGGGCGGGTTAAAGATCAACGAGCCAGCGGCAGATTTGGCCGTTGCAGCCGCTTTGGCCTCTTCTGCGCTGGATGTGCCTTTGCCAGCAGATTGCGTCATATTTGGTGAAATTAGTTTGTCAGGTGATGTGCGTCCTGTGGGGCGCGCCGATGCACGGCTCAAAGAGGCCGCCAAATTAGGCTTTGGCCGCGCTATTGCGCCCTTTATGGCGAAAAAGGGCGGCAAAACGCCCACAGGAGCTTTGCCAATAACTGGAATCAAGACTTTGCCTAAGCTGATAGACCGTGTAGAAGCATCTGCAAGCAGCGATGAAGCAATGATTGCGGCTTGGCGTTAGGGCGGCGCTTGGTGCGCAGAAAATGTGTTTTGCTGTTTGATAAAGCTGAGCCAAGCTGCTACAGGGCGGCTCATAATTGATCATTAGGCTGAATGGCAGGCACGTTCATGATAAGCATCGGTCCTTGGGACTTTGGCGGTTTTGATATTGTCGTCCTTATTATTTTACTTATTTCTGGATTAACGTCCTTTGCGCGCGGATTTATGCGCGAAATAGTTTCGGTCATAGCGCTTGTCGTCGGCTTGGTTGCGGCGCTCTTTTTGTTTGGCCGATTTCAAGGTCAGGCCAATGAGTTGATACAACCCTCATGGCTTGCCAATGGCACATTGGCTCTGGGCAGCTTTTTCATTGCCTATTTTCTTATCATAACTTTGCTGGGCGGTATGACCAAGCGGCTGCAAGCCCGCGAAGTAGGTTTTCTGAACCGTCTATTAGGTCTGGCTTATGGCGCCGCGCGCGGGCTATTAATTGCCTCCTTTTTTGTTGTGATTGCCACATTGATGTCTGAAGAGGATACGCGCCCAAATTGGATGGAAGAGGCGACTTTTTTTCCAGTGCTTAGCAATATTGCCGATAAAATGCTTAATGCACCTTTTGCACAAATTAGAGAATCTGCCGAAGATACAATTGAAAAGGGCCGTGACTTAAGCCCAGATGTTGGCAATCCAGATGTTGCCAATCCAAATGTTGACAGTCCAGATGCTGATAGTGATGCGCCTTAGAGCTGAAATCGCCAAATAGAAAAGCGAGTTAAATATGACGGATAAATCCTCTTTTACAGACCCCGTCGATTATTTTGATCCTGACGCCGATAAAATTCGTGAAGAATGCGGTGTGTTTGGCATTTATGGCCTAGATAATGCGGCGTCTTTAACCGCGCTCGGTATGCATGCTTTGCAGCACCGGGGACAAGAGGCCTGCGGCATTGCTAGTTTTGATGGCAAAAAATTTCACACGGAACGCCATTTGGGCCTTGTCGGGGATAATTTCACTGGGGATGATCCATCCGCGCGCCTCAAAGGCTATGCAGCGATTGGCCATGTGCGTTATTCAACGGCAGGGAAAACTGTGCTGCGAAATACTCAGCCTTTATTTTCCACGCTCAATACGGGCGGGTTTGCGCTAGCCCATAATGGTCATCTAACAAATGCGTTTACCAAACGCGCAGAGCTTGTAGAAGATGGCGCGATTTTCCAATCCACCAGTGATACGGAAGTCGTGATTCATTTGGTGGCGCGCGCACGCAGCGGTAATTTCATTGATAGATTCATTGAAAGCATACGCCAGATTGATGGCGGCTATGCTTTTGTTGGCCTGACAAATGATGAACTTATTGGCGCGCGGGATCGTTTGGGCATTCGCCCATTGCTCATTGGCCGTTTGGGCGAGAATTATCTGTTAGCGTCAGAGTCTTGCGCGCTTGATATGATTGATGCCGAATTTATTCGCGAAGTCGAGCCGGGCGAAGTCGTCGTCATTAATAGTGACGGAATTCGCTCATTTCGCGCTTTCCCGAAAGTGGCTCCGCGGCCTTGCGTTTTTGAATTTGTTTATTTTGCACGCCCCGATAGCATCGTTGGCGGACGCTCTGTTTATGAGGTGCGCAAAAAAATGGGCATAAGGCTCGCCCAAGAAACGCCCGTTGATGTTGATGTCATTATTCCTGTGCCAGATAGCGGCGTTCCAGCCGCCCTTGGCTTTTCCCAAGAGGCAGGCTTGCCTTTTGAGCTTGGCATTATCCGAAATCATTATGTTGGCCGCACCTTTATTCAGCCCACGCAGCAAATTCGCGATATGGGCGTGCGCCTTAAACATAGCGCGAACCGTGCCATGATTGAGGGCAAACGGGTTTTACTGGTTGATGATTCAATTGTTCGCGGCACAACCTCGACTAAGATTGTGCGTATGGTTAAGGCGGCAGGGGCCAAAGAAGTGCATTTTCGCTCTGCCAGCCCGCCTATTAAATATCCTGATCATTACGGGATTGATATGCCCTCATCGGATAAGCTGATTGCTGCAAATTATGATTTGGAAGCAATGCGCCAAATGCTTGAAGTGGACAGTTTAGGCTTTTTGTCAATTGAGGGGCTTTATTGGGCAATGGGCGAGGAGTATCGTGACGCCGATACGCCGCAATATACAGACCATTGTTTTACAGGGTTTTATCCCACGCCTTTGGTCGATGTTGAACGTGAGAAGAACGGGGTTAGCTCGCAGCTCTCCTTCCTTGTCGAAGTTGCTTAAAACTTTGCTGCAATGTTCCTTCTAAATGATCCTTTCAAGTGAGCCTTCTGAGTAATTTGTATGAGTGATAAACCTTTATCTGGACGCGTTACCCTTGTGACGGGGGCCTCGCGCGGCATTGGTTATAATGCTGCGCTTGCGCTGGCTAAGGCTGGCTCTCATGTGATTGCGCTGGCGCGCACGCAAGGCGGGCTAGAAGAGCTTGATGACGCGATTAAAAAAGAGGGCGGCGAGGCCACGCTTGTGCCGATGGATTTAAAACAGCCCGATGGTTTGGATCAGTTAGGCGCGATTATACATGAGCGCTGGGGGCGTCTGGATGGATTATTATCTAACGCAGCCCAGCTGGGCGAGATTAGCACAGCGCCCCATATTGATTTAAAGATATGGGACAGCACGATGGCGGTTAATGTGACGGCCAATTATCGCTTGATCCGTTCATTAGATTCGCTTTTGCGCGCCTCGCCATCTGGACGCGCGGTCTTTATGAGCTCAAGTGTGGCCGCGAGCCGGAGAGCTTATTGGAGCGTTTACGCCGCCTCTAAGGCTGCAATGGAAGCGTTTGTGCAGTGCTATGCCGCTGAGCAGGAAAAGGGTGATTTGCGCATTAATCTGGTCGACCCAGGCGCAATGCGTACGGCGATGCGCGGGAAAGCTATGCCGGGTGAGGACCCAAATAGCCTGCCACACCCATCCGAAATTTCCCCTATGCTGGTGGAGATGCTGTCCCCAAAATTTACCCGCCATAATGAAATCATTCGGTTTAAGGACTGGAATGCTTAAATTGGGGGCGCTAGGCTCTAATATAGGCCTTATTATACGGCATAGTCTCATTTGTAATCTAGATGAACAAAATCTGACATTTTGGGTCAGCTAGCGTTCAGTCCGCATTTGCTAATCAGTGATTATTGACGGCGAAAGCAACTCATTGGGAGATGCCACCGCCTCGTTTAGGAGGTCATTATGACTATAACGCAGATTAAATCACCAGCACGCTCAATGGCTTCAGCACGTTCAGCGGCTAAAGTAACTTTGCTGGCCGCCGCATTATGCGGGCCTGCCGTTTTTGCACCGGCCGCAAGTGCCAATAATTACAATAATGGCTATAATACTCAATATACATCAGCGCATGATGCCTGTTTGGCTCAAAACCAGAATAGCAAAGTTGCTGGCGGATTGATCGGCGCGCTTGTTGGCGGCCTTATCGGAACTCAAGTTGCGAGTTCTGGTGTGCGCAGTGAAGGTGGATTGATCGGAGCTGGCATCGGAGCTGCAGCAGGCGTGGGTATTGGCAGCACTCGGGTTGATTGTGATACAAACCAATATAACCAGAGCTATAATGGCCAAACCTATAGCGGCCAAACTTATGGGAGTCAGCCTGTTTACCAACAGCCGACAACAACTTATCAGCAGCCTACGACGACTTATCAGCAACCTGTATATAGCGCGCCCGTATATAGCGCCCCTGTTTATAGCTCGCCTGTATATTCAACAACGCGCTATGTGAGTAGCCCGAGAGTGGTTGTTAACTCACGCTCTGTTGTGAGCCGCCCCGTTGTTGTCTCACGTCCTGTCGTCTCGCGTCCTGTCGTCTCGCGTCCTGTTGTGAGCAAGGCCCCTGTTTATGTGTCAAACCGAGGAAATAGCTATGGCTTGACCAAAGTTGTCAGCACATCGCGTGGTTATTATTAAGCCATTGGCCTGATGATATTCTGAGTTTAAGCCCGCCTTTGGCGGGCTTTTTTATGATGTCAATTATCTGAAATTAGGCGCGGTCAGCTTGCATGACCAGCTTTTTATAATCGCGCAGATCACCATCATAGCGCTTGGCTTTACCCTCATTAACCAGCCAAAGCTGATCTGCTGTGGCTTCTGCCAGATAAACATCATGGGTAATTAAGAGCACGGCGCCCGGAAAATCATTGAGCGCATAAATGAGCGCTTCGCGGCTATCAATGTCTAAATGTGAGGTTGGCTCATCAAGGATAAGCACATGGGGTTTATCAACAGACATCAAGCCTAATAAAAGACGCACCTTTTCTCCGCCAGAGAGCTTCTCAACATTGGTTTCCACCTTTTCATGGGAAAAGCCCATTTGAGCGGCGGTGGCGCGCGCTTTGCTTTGTCCCGCATCTTTAGGCAGTTTTTGCGCGACATGATCCAGCACAGTTTCGCCCGCAGTTAGCTCATCAAGCTGATCTTGGGAAAAATAGCCAATCGTTAAGCTCGGCGAGGCTTTGCGCGCCCCTGACATGAGCGGCAGACGCTGGGCGATGGATTTAACCAATGTTGTCTTGCCTTGTCCATTTGCGCCAATAATGGCGACCCTGTCATCAGGGTCCAGACGCAAATTGACCGAGGAGAGTATCTTTGCCGTCTCGCCATATCCCAGATCGGCATTTTCAAGCTCAAGCATAGGCGGGGCTAATTTTCCTTTCGGAGCTGGGAAAGAAAAAGGCACGGCGCGCTCTGCAATAGGGATAGCAATGTCTTGCATTTTTTCGAGCATTTTAACCCGTGACTGAGCTTGGCGGGCTTTAGAGGCTTTGGCTTTGAAGCGGTCAACAAAGGCTTGAAGATGGGCGCGTTCGGCGTCTTGTTTGGTTTTTTGGGCGACAAGCTGGGCATTTTTCGCCGCGCGCAATTTCATCCAATCATCATAGCCGCCCGGCGTAATGGTCAGCTTTTGATGCTCCAGCGCCAATGTATGCGTCACGGAGCGGTTGAGCATATCGCGGTCATGGCTTACCATAATAACCGTATGAGGATATTTGCGAATATAGCCTTCAAGCCAAGCGGCGCCTTCAAGGTCAAGATAGTTGGTTGGCTCATCAAGCAATAACACATCTGGCTCGGCAACTAGAACGCCAGCAATCGCGGCGCGCATACGCCAGCCGCCAGAAAACTCTTTGGTCGCGCGGTGAAAATCATCTTGTTTAAAGCCCAGGCCTGATAAGACAATTGCGGCGCGCACATCCGCGTTCCACGCATCCATATCTGTCAGGCGTTCATAAATCTCGCCTAGCTTATTGGGATCCGTTTCCGTCTCGCTGGCGCGCATAAGCTGATGGCGCACCCTATCTGCGGCTAAAACGACCTCCATTATGGTCTCATCTGTGGCGGCAACTTCTTGCGCGACCCAGCCAAGGCGGGCGGATTTGTTTAAGTGAATCGAGCTATCGGCATTTCCCTCTTCGACCTCTTCACGGATAATGCGCAAAAGCGTTGATTTGCCTGTGCCATTGCGTCCAATCAGTCCCACTTTCCAGCCAGCAGCAATGAAGGCGCCTGCTTTGTCAAAAAGCGGGCGGCCCTGAACGGCATAGTCAAGATCGGTAATAGTCAACATGGGCGCTGCATAAGCGCTTATGATTTAAAGGCAAGCGCTTATGCTATATGGGGGGGCTAAAAAGAGTGAATTGTTAGCTTTTCTGAGATGACGAGCACAAGGGGGCAGAAGCGGGAGCACAAGGAGAGGCAGAAGATAGGCAGATGCGAGCGGCCTAGCCTTGTGTGACTTCCATCTTGGTGGCGCGAATATTTACCTTCACCCCACTAATGCGGTAATCAAAGCGCACAGGGACATAAAGGCCTTCATCTTCGAAATTGACGAGATAGACTTCAAGCGGAGCTGAGGCTTCTTCATCGGTGGGTATATCGTCAAGATCATAGCCTGAGATGGCATCCATATAGACATTACAGTGCAAGGCCTCTCCGCGGTAGCTGGACTGGCGCAGCGTTTCCATGCCTTTATCTTCAAGGCGAAGATTATAGCGGCGTTTGCCATCAAAGACGGGCAGGTGGCCGCTGCATGGCTCATCGCCTAATTTATGTCCGCTCATCATGAGCTGCGTGATCGCGCTCATGACATCAAGCGCGCCGCGCTGCTCATCGGCTGTGGCGGGAGGCTCGCCCAAAGAGCCATATGCGGGCGCATGTGTTGCGTCTGGATTGCCGGCCTCATCATAAGAGATTTCTGTGCGGCGTGATCTTTTATCTAGCTTTTGAATAACATGCTGAGAGGGCTGTAAACTTTTATCATCATAAAAGCCAATTGAGGTCGCCCATAATCCGCCGCTTTTGGTCAATTTAGCCACTCCGCGAGTTTTCATATCCGCGCGCATAGAATAGCCGCGTGAGGTGATATTGCCCGTCACGTCTAATACGCCAATGGGCAAGAAAAAGAGCGAGCCTGTATATGTTAAGGAAAACCGCGTTGGCGCGGCGAGGGGTGCAAAACTGACAGGAGGCTGGCTGGCAGGGGGGTGTATGTGTTGGGGCTGTGTTTCAGCATATTGTATGGCTTGGGCTGAGTCCGCTAAAACGGTTTCAGTGTGCTGCGAAACAGCCTCATCTTGTAGCGAGGCCAATTGGCCCGCATTTTGAGCAAAAACGGGCAGAGAGGCCAGCGTTAATAGGCCAGCACTCATCGTGGCTGTTTTGACAGAGCGCGAAAGCGTTTTGCTCATTTTATGCGGGCTTACCTTATTCATGGGTATATCCTTATAATCATGCTAAATTTCGATCATATAAACCGAAGCAACATGTCTTCTTTAGCATATATAAGCTAACCGCGGGGTGAATGTAAGGTGACGCGAAAATGAATAGGAATATGCCATATGACAGCTTGACGTAGGCCCCATTCATAGTTTATGTCGCCAGCTTACGCGAAAGGGCCCAATCGTCTTGTGGCCGCGCATCCTGATTTAATAATGGTAGGTTAAAATGTCTCGCACTTGTGATCTTTTGGGCACGGGCCCTATGAGCGGCAATAATGTGTCTCACTCTAATGTCAAAACACGCCGTCGTTTTGAACCTAATTTATGTAATGTGACATTGACGTCTGATACGCTGGGTCAAAAATATAGCCTACGCATCACAGCGGCCACATTACGCACCGTTGATTTTAAAGGCGGACTGGACAGCTTCTTGCTAAATACAAAGAATGCTAAGCTGACAGATAAGGCAAAAAAGATTAAACGCGCCTTGCTCAGAAAACAGGCGGAAGTTGCTGCCTAAGCCAGACCTTCACATATTTTTAAAAAAAGCCCGCTATCTGTTAACAGATAG
>JALZUP010000085.1 GCA_023301505.1 Robiginitomaculum sp. | reverse complement strand
CTGACTTTAAGGGCGAGATTAAGCTCGGTATGCAAGCAGAGTTTCTAGGCCAAGAGCTAGAAGCGCAATGCGCGGCCATGGGCGGGCTTAATTATGAAATGCTCACGCGTTTAGGCAATCGCTTTCGCCGCGAATATGTGTAACGCATATATCTAGCCCATAATCTAACGCCCCTGATAAAACCCTATAATAATCACAGCCAAGCCCTACCCCCTCCCGCATCCCCATGCTAGTCTGAGCTATATTTACATGGAGGCTTTATGACTGATTTATCTAAAATGAACGCGCACGACCTGCTTGAGCAAATTATAGCATCGGGCAAAGACTTAGCTAGTCAGGGCAAAGCCCGCTCGGCAGATGTAACAGCCAAAGTGACAAAACAAAGCAAAGAGCTCGCCGCCAAAGGTGAGGATTATTTGGTCGATAAACTCAAGATTGACGATACAGAAGAAGGCCGTGCGGCCTTGCGCAAAGGCGTTGCCACGGGCGCGGGCGCAGGCGCACTCGCCTTGCTTTTGGCCTCACGCTCTGGCCGTAAAATCGCTGTGCTTGGCGGATTGGCAGGTCTGGGCACGGTTGCCTATAAGGCTTATCAAAAAAATGGCGGCAAAATACCTAAAAACATGAATGAAGCCATCGGCCTTTTAACTGGCCCGCAAGCCGCCACCCGCGCCGATGCACTCGTCAGCGCCATGATTGCTGCCGCTAAGGCAGATGGCAATATTAGCGACCAAGAACTGGCCTTTATCAAAGCACATGAGAATACGGATGTGGACGCGCTGAAAATCGCCATTAATGGCACGCCAGACGCGCAAAAAATTGCAGCGCTGGCCGATAGTGACCAAGCCGCACGCGAAATTTATGCCGTATCATGCCGCGTTGTAGATGGCCTGAATGAAAAAACGCGTGACTATCTGGACGCGCTAGCTATGGCGATGAAACTGGATCCCGAACTTGCCGCGCGCATTGAAACGGATGTGCGAACAGGCAGCTAAACTGACTATGGATGATTATGGGGGTGAGCGCAGGCGCGCTTGCCTCTTGCTCGCTCACTTTACTTTCTTCGCTCACTTTACATTCTTCTGTCTTGGCCCTTAAAGTCTAGCCATGTTTCACAGCTTTTTTGAACAGCTCCGCGCCGCTCGCATTCCAGTATCCATTCGCGAATATTTGGCCTTAATAGAGGCGCTTGATAAGGGCGTCGTCAATGATAGCGTCGATGAGTTTTACGTGCTCTCCCGCGCGGCCCTTATCAAAGATGAGCGAAACCTAGATAAATTTGACCAAGTTTTCGGCCATGTGTTTCGCGGATTAGATTACCTACCCGACTTTTTTGGAACTGAGTCTCAAGAGCTGCCCCAAGACTGGCTGCGCGCCATGGCTGAGAAAATGCTCTCACCCGAAGAGATGGCCGAGATTGAGGCCTTAGGCGGGCTTGATAAGCTTATGGAAGCTCTTAAAGAGCGGCTAGACAATCAAACAGAGCGCCATGAAGGCGGCAATAAAAATATTGGCACTGCGGGCACCTCGCCCTTTGGCGCGAATGGCTATAATCCCGAAGGGGTGCGTATCGGCCAGAGCGAGAGCCGCCATAAAAAAGCTGTCAAAGTCTGGGACAAACGCCAGTTTAAAAACCTCGATGGTGATAAAGAGCTAGGCACGCGCAATATTAAAGTCGCCCTGCGCCGGTTAAGGAAATTTGCCCGCGAGGGCGCAGCAGATGAGCTTGATTTGGCGGGCACAATATCGGGTACAGCCAAGCAAGGTTGGCTCGACATTCAGATGCGGCCAGAGCGGCGCAATGCTGTCAAAGTCTTAGCCTTTTTTGACATTGGCGGTTCCATGGATAGTTTTGTCGCCCAAGCTGAAGAGTTGTTTTCAGCCGCGCGGAGCGAGTTTAAACGTCTGGAATATTTTTATTTCCATAATTGCATTTATGAAAATGTCTGGACAGATAACATACGCCGTATGCGTGAGGTCACTCCGACATGGGATATATTACACACATATCCATCCGATTACCGCGTCATCATTGTGGGCGACGCCGCAATGAGTCCTTATGAAATCACTATGGCAGGCGGCAGCGTTGAACATTGGAACGAGGAAGCGGGCGCAGTCTGGCTCAAACGGCTGACAGAGATATATGACAATTTGGTTTGGATTAATCCGGCGCCGCAATCTTATTGGCAATATAGCTATTCCACAGAGCTAGTGCAGGAGATAATCGGCAAGGAGCGCATGTTCCCCATGACCTTGTCGGGCATTGAAGCCGCGATGAAAGAGCTGGCGCGGTAAAGGCTTAAAAAGCGCCAATGAAAAAAGCCGCACCCTCTTGGATGCGGCTATGTTTTTCAAGACAGGGAAACCCGTCTATTTTTTGTCCAACTCGACACTGATTGGATAAGGGATTGAGATACCATTGGCATCGAAAGCCTCTTTCACCGCTTTGTTTAAATCAAACATAACGTCCCAATAATCTTCTGCCTTTGTCCAAACCCGGCTTTGAATATCGACGGAGCTTTCGCCCAAGCCAACGACTTTTGCCCAAGGCGATTCTGGCGCCGTAAGAACTTTTGGATGATCGCTTGCTGTCTTGGTAATAACCTTAAAAGCTTTATTGATATCATCTTCATAATCAATGCCGAAATTATTATCGACGCGGCGAATGCCTTTGGATGTGAAGTTTTGAATCGTTGATCCCCACACTTCGCCATTACCAATGATGACTTCAACATTATCCACTGTGGTAAGGTTTGTTGTAAAAATACTCATATCAGACACAACACCCTCTTCGCCGACAATCTTGACATAATCGTCAATTTTAAACGGTCTGAAGAGCATAAGCATGACGCCCGCAGCGACATTTGATAAGGTCCCTTGTAAGGCCAAACCAATCGCCAAACCAGCCGCACCGAAAATAGCAACAAGAGACGCCGTTTGAACGCCGACTTGGCCAATCGCGGCAATCGCCACCATGGCCATAACAGCATAGCGAACGAGCGATCCTAAAAACTTCGCGAGTGTCTTGTCGACATTTGGAGCCTTACCCAGATTCTTTTCAGCAAGACCGCCTGCCCATCGCGCAATTTTTGACCCGATCCACAAAATAAGTAAAGCCACCACGGCCTTGACTATATATGGAAGCGCAACGCCTCCCCACTGCATTAAATTTTGGACTGAAAATAGCCCAGCTACATTTTCCATAAAAACCTCCCATATAATAAATAAATTTAGCTACCCCATATCAAACATCAGAACAAACGGAAAGAGCAGTTAAAAGCATCATTGCAAACTTGATGATAAAACGTTCACTCCCTAAGCAAAACGAAGGATGGTCTATCAAATGACTTGACCCCAATAAGGCTTTGCTCTTTTGTAACTAAAAAAAGCAAGATTATGCCCCAATCCTCACTACAAGCCAGCAGCGTCTCTAAAAGCTATCGTTCCTTTATCCTGCTTTTACTGACGCTGATATATGCCTTTAATTTTATTGACCGCCAGATTATCGGAATTGTGTCGCCCTATATCCAAGAAGATCTCGGCCTGACGAATAGCCAGCTTGGCTATCTTAAAGGGATTTTCTTTGCGCTCTTTTATACGCTTATCGGCATTCCCGTAGCATGGCTGGCGGATCGCTATAACCGCGTCAATATTATTAGCTCAGCTGTTGTAATTTGGAGCGGGTTTACCGCGCTGACAGCCATGGCCACAGGCTTTATTTCAATTGGGGTAGCGCGCATGGGTGTGGGCATTGGCGAGGCTGGCGGCTCCCCTCCCTCTCATTCCATTATATCTGACCTTTACCCCAAAGAAGAACGGGCCAAAGCTCTGGCTATTTGGTCATTGGGCATACCTATCGGTTTGGGATTTGCTTATTTCATTGCGGGCATCACCCTCGCTAATCCCGAATCTGGTATAGATTGGCGCAGGCTTCTAATTGGATTAGGCCTAACAGGTATTGTGCTCGGAATTCTCACGCGCATAATTGTGCGCGAACCAAAACGCGGCGCGCAAGAAAATGTTCAACGAAGCATTAGCACGCCACCCGCCAAACCGAGCTTCAAACATTCACTCGCGACTTTGCTAAAAATTCCATCTTGGTGGTTTATGTGTCTTGGAATCTCCTGCGCCTCATTTACGGGTTACGGCGTGCAGACATGGCAAATTGATTATCTCAAGCCATTTGATGAGAGCCTAGCCGAGCCTATGGGCATGCAAAAGATTTTCATTATCCTCGCCCTGCTCAATACAATCATTTATGGCACGGGGACTTATATAGGCGGATTACTAACTCAGAAGCTGGCCAAAAAATCTGTCTCTTATTATGGCCGCGTGCCTGCCATTTCCTTGCTATGCTCTATGCCGATTATCATAGCCGCCTTCTGGGCCCCCAGCACATCGCTACATTTGATATTTACGGGCGGATATTTATTTTTCAGCGGCATGTATCTTGGGCCAACATTTGCCATTGCTCAAACGTTGGCCCCGATAAATATGCGCGCGATGTCAACGGCGATATTTTTCTTAATCTTAAATCTCATTGCGCTTGGCTTCGGGCCCACAGCCGTTGGCCTCATCAGTGATGCCCTAAAAGACGTAGGTTATGAGCAAATCGGCGCTCTTCGTATATCCATAAGCTGTATAGCTTTTGGCATCATTTTATCCGCCATCAATTTCTTCATGGCCTCTAAAACCCTGCCCCGTGACTGGGATATGGCCCAAAAGCGTAATGACAAGCGTAATGACCGTGGATAAAGAGCGGCCCGCTCTTGACCTCGCCCCTTGTTTGGCGCATTTCCGCGCCATTGATTATCAGCCAAAAGAGTCGCTATCATGATTGAACGCTATGCCCGCAAAGAAATGACCAATATCTGGTCTGCCGCTACGAAATATCGGATTTGGTTTGAAATAGAGGCTCATGGCTGTGACGCCCTAGCCAAGCTTGGCGTTATTCCGCAATCGGCTGCAAAGAATATTTGGGACAAAGGCGGGTCGGCTGAATTTGACGTTGCGCGCATTGACGAGATTGAGCGCGAAGTCAAACATGACGTGATTGCCTTTCTAACCCATCTGGCCGAATTTATTGGCGAAGATAGCCGTTTCGTCCATCAGGGTTTTACAAGTTCTGATATTTTAGACACGACACTCTCCGTACAGCTCGCCCGCGCTACAGATGTTCTCATGGTCGGCATGGACCGCGTTCTAGCGGCCCTTAAAAAGCGAGCGGATGAGCATAAATATACGATTACAATTGGCCGTAGTCATGGCATCCACGCCGAGCCGACAAGCTTTGGCGTTAAATTAGCCCAAGCCTATGCCGAATTTGACCGCTGCAAACAGCGTCTGATAACTGCGCGTGACGAGATCGCCGTTTGTGCCATATCTGGCGCGATTGGAACATTTGCCAATATTGACCCATCCGTTGAAGCCCATGTGGCCGAAAAAATGGGCCTCTCTATTGAGCCTGTATCGACGCAAGTTATTCCGCGTGACCGTCATGCGGCCTATTTTGCCACGCTCGGCGTAATTGCTAGCTCTATAGAGCGTATCGCCGTAGAAATTCGCCATTTGCAACGCACCGAAGTTTTAGAAGCCGAAGAATTCTTCTCTAAGGGGCAAAAAGGCAGCTCCGCCATGCCGCATAAGCGCAACCCTGTGCTGACCGAAAATTTGACAGGCCTAGCCCGCCTTGTGCGCATGGCCGTCATTCCAGCTATGGAAAATGTGGCTCTTTGGCATGAACGTGATATTTCTCACAGCTCGGTCGAGCGCGGCATTGGCCCAGACAGCACAGTACATCTAGATTTTGCTCTTCACCGCCTCGCAGGTGTGATTGAAAATCTTGTTGTCTATCCTGAACAAATGAAAAGCAATATGGAACGCCTTGGCGGGCTTCATAATAGTCAACGCTTTTTGCTCGCCCTCACCCAAGCGGGTATGTCGCGCGAGGATAGTTACCGCCTTGTACAGCGTAATGCTATGCAAGTCTGGGAGCTATTTCGCACACAAGGCAATGCTGGCGAAGGCGCCTTCCTCAATTTGCTATTAAAAGATGAGGATGTCACATCGCGCCTCTCTAAAGATCAAATCCGCTCTATGTTTGATGATGCCTATCATATGAAACATGTCGATACGATCTTTGCCAGAGTGTTTGCTTAAACAATTTATCTGTGTGTTTGCCTAAACAATTTAATCTGAGTGTTTGCTCAATAAGGCCATCACTCATGGCTAGGGCTGCGAGATAATAAATCCACGCCATAAAGCCTCATGTTATAAAATACAGACACAGCATAAAATAACACAGCTAGCCCCAGCTAAGCCCTAACTAGCCATGTTTTTGGGCCGCTAGCCGTCTCTAAATCAAGTTTTCAGCCTTAATATAGGCTAAATGCGCCTTAAATCACGGCCACGCCTTAAAGGCCTGTAATTCAATGCATTTTTTTTGAAAAAAACTTATCCTTAAAAAACAATAAGTTAGACATAAAATTAACGAGTCTGTAAACCATTGTAAATAACGCGTTACCAAGCAATTTGCGGTTTGTAAACCAATAGGGCTTAGACAAAGAGCAGTAAAAATAAGGCCAAGGCGGTGATCGAGGCCACTATCTTCAAGAGACGTAATAAGGACAATGTCATGAAAAAAACTACAACCCTTCTAGGTGCTGCGGCACTTCTCTTCGCTTTCGCTGCGCCAGCACAAGCTGCTGATATCGTTGTCGTAAAGTTCCGTGCTGATGATTGCGCAAGTTGTGCTGTTATGGAATCGCAGGTCGAATCTGCTGTTTCTATGGTCGGCGCACCCTCTGTTAAAGCTATCACAGTTGACATCTCAAACGCTGCACGCTGGGAAGCTGGCGCACATGCTGCTTTCGACGCTAACGTCGTTCCTGTTTTCAACAAATATGTTGGCCTAACTGGTTTTGCAGCTATTGTTGACGCTAATACACGCCAAACTATTGGCTGTGTAAATGAGAACTATAGCGCAAGCCAAGTTGCTGACCTTATCAAACGCGCAACGGGTCAAGCGACACGTACAAATGCATCAACACGCATTGATAACTTCCAGTGCCCTCCAGCACATAACAAAGCTCCATAATTTAGAGCTTTGTCTAATAAAAAGGCCCAGATCATTGATCTGGGCCTTTTTTTATGGGTCTTTTTATATAAGCCGAACACGGCCTGATTTTTGCATATTTGTCTATAAAGGCTCACCATATTGTGAGCGATTAATCATGGGCAATAGCAGCTCTCCCCTTGCCGCGCCAATAATGCCCGCCTAAGCTGAAAGGGTCTGTTATCTATGGCAGGCGTTTGGAGTGACTATGAGTTTTACACAACGACTACAGCGTTTTACCGGCCTTGCCATTTGCCTAGGCGGGTTAGCTTTTGGCGGCATGAGCGCCACGGCTCAGATTTATGGGCAAATAGCTGCTCCGCGCACTGAAATGTTAATCGTGAAATTTCGCGCCGATTGGTGCGGCCCTTGTCATATCATGGAGCCTTCACTAGATGCCGCGCTAAACGCGCTTAACGATCCCTCATTAAGGCTGCTCAGCATTGACACAACGAATGGCGCTACCTCCCAAGCCGCCGCACATGTTGCCTTTGATGCCAATATTGTTTCCCAATATAATCAGTGGTTAGGCGTTACGGGATTTGCGGTCATGATTGATGCAGATACAAAAAACACGCTGGGCTGTGTGAATATGACCTATAGTCCAGACGTCATGGCGTCTCATATTGCCAATTTAAAAGGCC
>JALZUP010000084.1 GCA_023301505.1 Robiginitomaculum sp. | reverse complement strand
AGACACTGTCTGGAGAATTGGCTCCGCCCTATCCGCGCAGGCCAAAGAAAGGCTGCGCGTATGTTATTGACCAATGAGTAACTAAGCTGACGACAACAGAGTTGGAACCGGGTGCAGCACCTGACGGCACGATCCCCGACGCCACTGACTATCTGTTCTTTGTCGAAAAGAGAATTTGCAGGACAGTCATCGGTAATTTTTCAATCTGCCGCCGCAGTTTTCGCCTGCTCCCGCCAGCCACTGATGCCTGGTCCGCGTAGAAAACGCGAGCGTCCTGTATTTTGAGCGGAATAAGCACCATAAAGTGGGACTAGCACAAATGTCGCACCAGTGGCACGAAAATTTCCGGATCGGGGAAAATCTCCCCAAATTGCATCATTCTACGCTGGTTTTTAGCTTCAAAGCTTCTGCCATATTCCTGAACCAGATCCTCCGAGCGGCTGGGAATGTATTGTCAGCTACTGTTTGCACTAAGTTTGTGCAATGCGCTCAACAGATCCCAAAATGCCAGCCTCGCAAAATGGTTCACAGCTGATTTAATTTCGCGACTTTATAGTCGCGCAGTGCTTTGCTTGCTAAATCATCCAGCTTGCCGCTTGCCGCTTGCTGCATCTTCTTCGATTTGCTTGTCCCAGTTGCTTGAATCAAAATCTTCGTACCACGCACGAAATTCTTTCAATTGATCAGGCGACATCTGCTTTATATTATTTTCTATTTCGTCGATTTTTCTAGTCATGATTGGCTCCTGATTTCGTTACAATACCGATGAGGCGGTGATCGAACGGCTAGCCGATACACTGGGTGATAAAAAGCGATGGAGGGGGTCAAATCTTGACAATGTACATAAAATTTACCATGAGCCTTATCGGGACAGGCAGTGCTAGTTCTCGCCGTATAGAACTAATTCCCATACAAGCTTGAATATAGTGAAGCGATCTGACTTGCCCTAGCCTTCTTTTTCTGACAAATCTGAAAGAAAGAAGGGGGTCAAATCTTGACAAAGTACATATTAATCATTTACGTGATTAACAATCATATATACCTTGTCAAGATTTGACCCCTTCTGACTTCTGATAATCACCCTAAAATTCATTTCGCACTGAAAATCCATCCTATTCTCGCCATACACCAAGAACTAAAGGCCCACCGGCACTCAACGTCAATCATGGTCTGGCGTTTTTGTGCTTTTATTACAATAACTGTCTTCTCTATTTTATTTCCACACACAACAATATCTGACCGGGCTTAGCACTCAACGGCACAAGCTCCTAACAGTAATATCAAGGATATGCAACTTGATACAGTATCAATCCCTCTATTTCAGAAACAAATTAACGACATGTTATTCCAGAATCCCAACGCAATAGAAATTTGGCTTAACTCAAAAAAGGAGAGAAAACAACCTATTGATTTCCCGCTCTTGCTAGTATCTACTGCCTACTTTTTAAAGGAACTAATAATTCAGTGGAACTTGAATCGCCAACAAAGCTCGGTAAATTTTTGCATTTGAAGCGCCCCCAAAAAGACATGCTGAACGCCATGGAAGCTAGCGGATTAATTGAAAAACCTAATGGCGAATCAAATTTCAAAACCACTCCAGAGGGCGATCGTTGGGGAGGGGTAACCAAACAAAAGAAACGCAACGGCCAACCAATCGATGAGTGGAAAACAGAATGGCCACGCAGCATACTGAATAACCCAAACTTGAGATCAGCTCTAAACCTCAACCATTGATGACAATGGTTACCCGATTACTCAGATGTAACCTTTTCAATCGCCCATCGCCTTGCTTCTTTTTATAAGACTCAAATTAGTGCAACAAGTGCAAATTCAGTAAATATCTTAGTTAGAGACAAACCCGTGAAAAACATAAATAGCTCCATCCGGAAGATGGTGAACTACCTCAACAACGCCGATTATAATGGCGGGTTCTGGCTACCCAATATACAACGCCCGTTTGTTTGGAATACCTCGCAAATAGAAAAACTCTTTGACTCCTTAATGAGAGAGTACCCGATAAGCACACTTTTAGTTTGGCGAACAAAATCCGAGATAAAAAGACGAAAATTCATTGATATATATCGTGATGGACTTTCCCTTTCTCAATACCAAATTCCGGTAGATTCCACGACAAAAATGTTGGTCCTGGATGGGCAACAGCGCTTACAAAGCTTGTACATCGGTTTAATGGGAAGCTATAACAAGAAAGAGATGTTTTTTAATATTTTGTCTGGTGATCAAACGTCGCCCGAAGACACAAGATATAAATTTAGATTTATGCTACCCGAGAAAGCGAAATTCCCATGGGTAAGTTTTCGTAAAATAGTTGATAGCAATGACCAACCAAATAGACAAGCTGATAAGTTAATAGAAAATGTGGCTGATGATTTAGACCAAGATCAGATAAATAGAATAATTGACAATTATTGGAAAGTTCATCAAATTTTTGTCATTAATGAAACCATTTCGTATCAAGAGCTAGACAGCGTAGATAACGCCGACCTTTACACCGAAAACGATGTAGTAGAAATCTTTATTCGAGCTAATTCGGGTGGCACCAAGCTTGGTAAATCAGACTTACTTTTTTCACTATTGACTGCATCGTGGGATGATGCTGACGAAGTGATGGAGGAATTATTACAAGACTTAAACTCAGGTGGCTACAGTTTTAGTAGAGATTTCATTCTAAAGTGTTGCCTAGTTATGTTAAACAAGGGTGCAGCATATGACGTACAAAAGTTTAGAGACAACGACACAAAAACAGACATTGTCAAAAAATGGCAAGATATCAGCAATGCAATAAAGGATGTAAGGGATTTCTTATCTTCAAAAACATACATCCGTTCAGACAAAGCACTACCTTCCTATTTGGCTCTAATACCAGTAATTTATTTCAGGTACACATACCCACATAAATGGACGCAAGCAGTTGGAATTGACACGTTTATTTTACGATCCCTGCTCAGCGGGGTTTTCGGCGGCAGGCCTGACAGTTTAATCAACAAATGTGTCAGGAAAATAAACGAACAGCAAGCCTTCAATACTTATAACATGTTTGATGTCATTCATCAGGATGGCAGAAACGTAGACGTAACAGAAGAAACAATTTTACATGCCACATATGGCTCTAAAAGTATTCATTTACTTTTTAACCTGTGGTACCGCCAATTCAACTATGATCCAGCTTACGATGGAAACCTACCAGAAGTAGATCATATTTTTCCACAGTCTATTTTAAAAACAATAAAGGAATCAAAAGACGGAAATCTAAGGAAGACTGCGGCTTACCCTACCAAGATACGGGACCAGCTAGCAAACTGTATGCTGCTTACAGCAGACGAGAATGGCTTTCAAGGCAAGTGCGACCAAATCCCGGAGCAATGGTTTTCCGACAAGACAGACGAATACTTACGTTTGCATTTGATCCCGGAAAATAAAGAGCTTTGGAAAATACAAAATTACCAACAATTCATAGAGGCTCGGAAAAAACTGATTGTAGAACGATTTGGTGAAATTTTTGATTTATCAAGTCAACCACGACTCGGGCACGCAAGCACGACTTCAGCTAGCGCGATCGAAAGCAGCGCAGCTCCCGACCCAAAAATGGAATCACTGTCAAATAGAGCAGAACAAAAACTCTCTCAACTGTGCGATAGAATTTCAGCAGCAAGCAACAACGTCGCGGGATTTAGGACTCCGAATAACTTGGAACTGGCCATTGAGCTAGGCCGCGACGATATCAATATATGGACTCAACACACAGGTGGCAGCACAGAATTAAACTACACACCGTCACAAACATATGCAGCCAATAGCCCAAGAAACTCAGGCATAAACAGTATTGCCTGCCCTACTCTGGTGCTTGGAAATCAAGTCGAGCACTGGAAGTTTACATCAATCGATGAGCTTGTTGATTTCGTTAATTGGTATGGGCAATATAGCGCAGGATAGGTTTCGATAAAGTCAAGGACCTTTATCAGGACAGGCACCTTTGCTGACCCTGTTGGTAGATGCCAAAGACGAAGCAGCAGAGAATTTCTACCCGCATTTTGGCTTTGAACGCTTCAAAGGAAAAGAACGCAAACTCTACCTGCCCATAGCAACTGCATTGAAAATCATCGGGGGTTAGTAGTATTTCCAGGT
>JALZUP010000083.1 GCA_023301505.1 Robiginitomaculum sp. | reverse complement strand
CCTATCGAGCGCACCGTTTGCCTCAGTGCCTTCTCAAACGGGCTTTCTTCCACCCCCTCTAGCAGCGGTTCGATGAACGCTTTAACGCAGGCAACTTGAGGCAAAGCCGCTTGCATAACCGTCGCCTCAGACAGCACTTCGGCTGCGGCCAACTGAACCTCTGGGTCGGGATAGGAAAGATAAGCGACCGACAACAAAGCCACGTTGCGGCAATCGTCGACTTCACTCAGGGCTTGGCCCGGAATTGCGTGCAACGCAGGCAGTGCCTTTTTAATGTTGCCGGAGAACAGAGCCGTGCGGTGAGACTTCATCGTTTTACTCTCTGCCGATCCAAACTGTTTGAAGTACATTAGGAACAACTCAGCGACCGACAATCGAACAAAAAGTGATTCGTCTCCCATCAACTCACGTAGATCGATGCCGTGCAGTAGATAGTTGTCGACAACAGCTGAGCCCAACCAATGTGCAGCCGCCCCATTAATGGCGGCTTGCCGTAGGCTAGTGCTGCTAGCTGCAAACAGCTCACTGAGCTCACTCGAATCTTTATTGGCAACAGCGCAAGTGGCCAAAACAGTGACCAAACGGCCCTCGATCTTTACTGGCAACTTGACAGATCTAGCCTTTTCCAAGCCGTCTATCAAGCCCATACGATCAACTTGAGGACATGTACACACCTTACCGAGCACATGCTCTGCCGCCTTGCTGATGGTTTTATACACCATCCTCGTACCGTCCTTACGATCGTCATTCAAAGCCTGCAACCAATGCACGAAGTTCAACTCAATCTTTTCATCCGGGTGCACTCTCACTTGGTGTCGAACATACGAGTCCAAAGCATCGATGGCCGCAAAAGCATGCTCTGTACATTCGCAGCTCATCAAGCCTTCCAATACAGGTACTAGATTGGGAAGGTGGGGAACGTCACCACCAGAAACAATCACTAACGCATTGCGAATATACGGAGACTCGGCATGCAGGTACCCAAGTAATTCCTCGTTTCGGCCAAAATGGCGAGCAGATTTCACAACGAGACTTCTCGCCCCATACGCTTTTTCGGTGCTCATACAGTCAGCTAAGCGATGCGAGTGGTCCGCTGCATCAAAAGTCTGCTTCGAAATGCGCGACCACAAAACATCAAAATACTCTTGACTTTTGCGCGGACCACTACTGAGCCAAAGGTCGATCAGCTCGTCGTTAGAATATTTTTTAGTCATGCATTAATTCTCTGTCATTAACACGCCGCTTGCCGTAGCAACAGGCGCATATCTTTGCGCTTAGTAAGCCCGCCTATCCAGTGCCATGCAGAATACCCAATCTGCTCGTCACTCCTTATCGGCACACCAAAAAATACACCACCAAACCCAACAGGCGCAATCCGTAGCCCGGCATGCAGGTTTGCCTAAATCGGTGTCCATGCGTCAATGTCGTTCAAAGTAACTAACAATTAACTAAGACAGGCATTGTAAAAAAAGGCTTTGCTAAGGCTCCCAGTAATGCACGAATGTGTAAACCAGATATAGGACTATGGTTCCAACAAAACCATTTAACAGCACTTGCTGTTCTGGAAAATACTAATGGACTACCTCGATTCTTTTAAGAAAGGAAAGCGGCTCAACTTCCTCGAACCAATTACCACCGAAATGGTAGATCGGGCTCTGGATATAGCTCTTTCTAATTCGGACTTTTAAGAAGTAATAACACAGAGAGAACTCTGTTCAAGAGGCAAACTAACCCTGGGCAGATGATACTGCAATGAATCTAGCTAACCCTGTCGCAACCAGCTCGGGCACTACCAACGCCACGCATACATTCCCCAGATGGTTGCCAGCATTATATGCCAGACACAATGGCGATTAATGAAGGTAACGTGAGTTTTTTTTGGGTTTAAACTGGCAACGCTACCACTGACTATTGCTAGCTTCTTTAACAAGTATGCGTTCTGCTTTTCAAGGTCAAAAAACCTTGTGATATATTTTTCCTGCGTGCCCTTGATACTCGACACTTCGTTGCACGCATAAGATGACATCGGTTAGCCATCCTGTCGCTCATTCTAATTCAGTGGACTAATATCGCGTTGCACCATTGAGCGATAAGTAGGGCATGGCTTTGTACCGACCAACCAATTTGATAAAATGCGCCACGATCACATTCAGTGGCTGCTCCAAATTCATGCAATGAGCTTCGATAAAAACACCGCGCATTTTCTCTTCTACTGCTGCGGGATCGCGAAACTCTTCATAAGCAAGTGAAAGCTTTAATCCCTGATTATTTATCCAGTTCTTGCCAACTGTTAATCGAGCATTGCCGTAAGAACCTTCTGGCAACAGATGCATTAGTGAAATAAACTGTGTGTCATCGGGATTCGATTCGAGATGTGGCTTAAATCGATCGATCACATCCCCAACAGAACCTGCCAAAAAATCATCGATATCCAGCAGGCTTTGCTCTGCCGCTTTTTGTTCGTAGCCACGATCGCTCTTATCTATGGCTATGTTGTCAGCTTCAAGCGTCACGTAAACAATGAAAACGGTGGAAGGTGAGGTGTAATTTAAATACTCTTTTTGGTTTTTCTTATAGTCGCCAGCTAGGTAATAGAGGTATTCACCGCTTGGTTCTATTTCCCAAAAGGTATTCTCATAAATCTCAGGATTCCCTTCATCGGGTTCGTAGTTGAACCAAACGGGTAGTGAGCTTATAGATTCCAATACCGCTGTCGATTGCAGTTCAGCCATCTGTCGAACATCGACAGGACCATCTGATGAATCACTCATTTCAACTAGCAGCCCCGTTTCTTGTGGCAGACCCATTTTTTTTGTTTCCAAAAAGTTGTTGAGCAAGAAAGCACAGAGCCACCCCAAGAAGAAAAAATAGTAACAGTCCAATCATATTTAATACATTCCAAAGAAGTTTTTGTTCATCCCATACGGCCGGCTGGGCCATTCAATGCGTGACACCAACTTCGGCTGCAATCGGCGCTTTACAGTGTACACCAATTAAATCGACCATTTGATACTGGTGGAATTTGACTGCTCTGGTGTCGCTGCCATTGCTGCTCGACAGTATTTAAAACAACGTAGGACATACAACTGAGAAGCGCCTGTTCGTCAAGTAGCGCCTTGCACTTAAATCGACCCTCCCAGAATCTGCCTGTTACTTTATTTTCTGCATTGGCAACACGTGCCACCTTCTCGTTTAGCACTCTCATGTACCAACTGGTTGAAAAGATTGATCTTGCTGCGTCTGGGTTTCTTGTGGCTTTTCAGATTTCTGTTGCCAGTGCTTAATCCTTCGTTAGATACCGGTGTGAATCGATTGCTCTGACGTGTCTGCTATTGCAGCACGACCAGTATTCAGATCTACACGGTAGTAAGCGACCAAACGAGACCGTTATGGCAATACTACTCTG
>JALZUP010000082.1 GCA_023301505.1 Robiginitomaculum sp. | reverse complement strand
CGACGCATGGTTTAACTGATGCGTCCAATGCCTCTCAATCTTGTCGGTCGCTAAGTAGGCGAGGGGTGGTGATCATCAACTCCCTTGGTGATCAGCGCTTTTCTGTCTCCGCTTTTGAATCGATCATATTCGCTGCCATCGATTCAATAGCGTCCAGTTGTTGCTCGTCCAGTAGGGCGATTGCTGAGGCCATGAAAGCGTCAAGGTAGGAGATCTGCGCTTGCGTTGTGTGGTTGTTGGCCACGTGGTTCATCGCTTTATGGTATTCCTTTAGCGTGGCGAGCTTGTGTTTGACCAGCTCACGTTCTGTTTTCAAGTGCCCTTGCTTATCCTTCATTTGTCTTATGTGTTGCTGTCTGTCACGACCAACGGGATCATCGTCGCGTGGTTCGCTGGACAAGCGCGTCAAATTCGCTTTTATTTCGCGGGAGGTTTGGTTTATTTCCTCAAGCAGGCTGATCAATAGGGCTCTATTGTTGCCAGCCGTTGTTAACCGGTCTGGAGATTTCTGATTCATGTTGTTTTGAACGTTTATGGAGTGGTCTGGCGTTTGGCATCATCAGTGGACACTCGTTCATCGCCTACCGTGGTCGATGTGCCTAGGTGATTACTGGCCTTGTGTTGGCTATTGTAGCGATATCAGGCAAGCGTGGTGGCCCCTTTTTTTAATGAGGTTAGTGGTCGCTTCACGGTCAGGGACGCCCGGTCACCGTAAGCGATTGGCATTGCGATCGGATTGCTGCGACGGACTCTACAAGTGATAAGACGAGTTGTCTGTGCAACATTCAAGTCAATGCCTCAGGTTGCCTTGGGCACCACCGTGAGTTTGCCTAGTGATAGGTTCAACGCACAGGACTCATGCCCCCAGAAAGTCGTGCAACAGTCTCTGGGACGGCCTGTAGCCGTGGGTGTGTCAGAGGAAGCACTGAACCGAGCCGACAACGACCACACGGTGCGTTCGAGCCCGCAATACATTGCCTACTGTTATTTTGTACAGTATCTCAAATCCCCCCGTTCTTTCGCCAACAAAACGACCGCGATATCGGGCGGTGACACCAACCCGAGGATGACGCTGTCGGGGTCATCACTTCACTGACGGACTTGCCCCGGAGAACACTGCTGGCCGTGGCAGTGCCATCAATACCACCACTGACTGGAGTGTTCATCTCTACGGCGGGACGGTGCAGCCTATTGGTGTATTGGGGTGGATGTTAGTGAGAATGGCTTAGGGTTCGGTGTTTATGACGGTGATGGCTGGGCCGGCACTTAGTCTTGGGTGATGACCAAGGCAATACCGTATTGCTTTAGTTGCTCGTGTTGACACAGGTAAGGGTAATTGGGGTGGCTTTTGTTGCCCCTTATGGGTTGAACAGGCGGTTGGCTGGTACGTCATCGTACCAGCTCCTGTCATCGGTCATTCCCATTGTAGGATGGTAGGCCGTGGTCATTGTCACGGGGCGTTCGACAAGGACTGTGTCGTACAAGACCGTGGTAACAGCCAGCACGGCCGATACGGGTTGGTTGGTGTTTTTCCCTTGTTGCCAGGCAGGAGAAAGACATCACGTGAGTCGAGGTAGGTGCAGTTGCCGGCACGGTTTGCGGGAGGAGGAGCGCTTAATTTACCGGACTGAGGCTCAAGCGTGTGCGATGGTGACAGGCACTCGTCTTCGAATGTGACGACGTTAACGGCGATTTATGAGCACCAATGGCACCCTGCAATTTGTAGACGTAAGAGAGGTAAGATGTAATGAGTAAATCCCACGGTACCGTAAAATGGTTCAACACCGAAAAAGGCTATGGCTTTCTGGTGAACGAGTCTGGCGAGGATGTGTTCGTCTATTACCGGGCTATATTGACGGACGGCTTCAAAAACCTGAAGGAAGGTCAGGAAGTAGAATTTTTGCAGGTGAAGTCTGAGAAGGGTTGGCAGGCCGCCGAAGTCGAGCTTGTGTCTGAATACGAAGACTGATCCTTCGTTGCTCGATCGGTAAATCGTGTCGTGTTTTTTTGAGTTCAGGCCTTTTCTGCATGACGCTGGTGCGATTGTGGTTGAAGGGTTTGACCGAGGGAATGTGCGGCTAAGCTGTTTATTCTCCTACGGCGTACAGTGCTGGCGGGGTAATGCCGAGGACAGATGAGTTTGTTTTTGGGCGTGATCTTCGATGACCCGGATCGCTGTTTGATGTTGGGGGTCGCTGTCTATACCCGTCTGTCGTCGATGGGGGGTTGATAGGTCTGGCTAGGGTCGTACCGAGAAAAAACGGGTGTGGTGAAAAGCGATCTGTAAACGGCGGTGGAACATAGAAGGCAGACAACCCGAGGGTTGTTTTTGCTAGAGGGTAGATCACTGTGTAAATTGTTATTCCTACTGCGGCAATAACGACTGGCACCAACAATGACACTGGTACGGTCATGGTCTGATCTTTAGTGAGCGACCTCATTACCTTTCAACAGAATGCCAGTGGCGTTTGCCGTTGAAAAATAGCACAGATCAAACCGGCAGTTGACGTACGCACGGTCGGTAAAGATGTGTAGCCGAATTCCCACCAGTGGTTTTCCAGTTGTGCCTGTGTGAATTTAACGAGGTGTTGCTGTGTTTCAATCTGTTGATCAAGCATTTGCATTGGGTTGCACGATCAGTTTCACTAATGGCATGTGCGTACCGTATCTCATCGCTATCCACGGCTATCCCTTTACCGAAGTGTGAGACAGACGGGCCCCGACGAGGCCATGTAATGTCCCAATCGGGTTGATGAAATGCTTCTTTTGTACCGTTCTATAACACGAAGCGAATAGAACACCAGAAAAGCGGTCGACCGTTTTCTGCTGGGTGTGGTGTGAATCAAAAATAGTGCACGGCGATGAGTGGTTTAGCAATGTGAGCACATTCGCTTTGGCGTGGCGATGCCTGCGGCCCGGGCAATGGCGAAGCGCCAGTCCTACGAACAGCCCGTGGCACTTCTACGATGCCTATGGTGTGATCAGACACCTACCTGATAGTCGCATGCCTTTCTAAATTCACAGCGCTTGCACTTGCCTTTGGTGGGGGAGGGTGGAGGGGCGATACCCTTGGCGATCAATGTCGCGCTGCGATGGTCGTCTTCGATTAGGCTGAATAACGCGGCATCCGATCCGCTTAGGTCCACATCGTAGTGGTTGCGTTGAGTGATCAGTGTTCCGCGCCTGATGGGATACCGGGAACGCACCGCCAGGGCCGTGGCGATCATTTGTATCCGATCACTGGGGTAGATCCCAGACGGGCGGCTTTTGAATTCCTCG
>JALZUP010000081.1 GCA_023301505.1 Robiginitomaculum sp. | reverse complement strand
GAAGTAATGTTTGATTACCGAGTGTGAACCCCGGGTGCGGCCTGGCTGTGGTGTTTTAACCGTTTGAGAGGCTTATCACTCGGTTATTTGTACCCTAAAGCTGCATTCAAAACCCACCACTTAAAGCTACAGTGCCAAATTCACTGGTCAGCACGACTGGCATATCAACCTGGTTGGACAACCTCCAGTGATTTAACCTTGTGGTGTGGTGTGGTGTGGTCTGGACTGGGTAATGCTAGATGTGCATTGCGCAAGCACCACTCTAGCCCGAAGCGGTAGTTTCGCTTTCCTCTCTATCGAAAAGCGAGGCGACCCACTGGAGTCGTGATCAAGTTCATAGCAATTAGACGGTAAGCCGCACAGCTTCAATGCAGTGGCACGCTGTGCCAACATGTTGTCGGTTAATACCGCTGGCGTATCAGTCATCGTCTTGTCTGTGTTGTCTTCATCGTTAAGTGACTCATGAAGCCGATCATAGTGACGCGAAGAAGCTGTACTGATCGTTTGGTGATCAGTCGCTTTAACACAGAGCCCGTTGGCCAACGGCACCGGCCGCCGCTGTGACTCACGCCGTCGTTCGAGCACTCGCAGAACGCCTGCGGTGTGATAGCACGGTTTATCTAACGCCTATTTGATGGTCGCCTGCAGTTCGACGGCACTATAGTGCTCTAACCTCAACGTTAGCTCGTTGAGACTGCTTTGTAGCGGATAGCCTTTTTCCTCGCTCTGGCCACAGTGCTGTCATGCAACTCTGAGCTTTGATCTGTCGGTCAACAGCCGTTCATAGTGTGGGAAACAATTTTCACCGTCCATACTACTGCGGTGCATAGCTTTTACAGTAAGAGCTCTAATTAGTTTTCAAACTACTTCAGCCCCATGCAGATCTTTCTTCAGTGTTCGCCTCAGGCGCTGCATATTTATTATTCCTCAATGAAACAACAATAGCAGTCAAGACTGACTTCGAAAGACGGCTTGTGCGAAAAATTCTTTAGATCGTCGTTGACACATAGCTATAAAGGGATAATAATCCCATTGCATTGATGGGAAATAAATACCATTGATTGGTTGTCTCGGTTCTTATTAGGATAAATAGATATGAAAAACATAATTTTAGCTCCGCAACACGTGTTGCTAGGGGTAATCGGGTTGCTGCTTGGTAGCAACTTAAATGCGCAGCCAACCGTACCTACGGTTACACAGGTGGGGTCCGACTTTCGCCTTACCTGGACTGGACAGTCTGGTACGTGGATGGGGGTTGATCGGTCATATGCTAGCAATAGTTGCCCTGAAGGCCAGTGTTACGAAAACATATATCAGGGTGGTCTGATCAGTACATTTACAGACAACAACTTGAATGACGGTGTTGCGTACAGCTACAAGGTTTATGACAATGGCGGAGGTAACCACAATGGTTATTCTTCACCGATGCAATTTAATAACAGTAGTAGTGGTGGCAGTATAGGTGATTGTCCTGCACCAACTATATCGTCGAACATGACGATCTCTTTTGGTAGTCCTAACTGTTGGTACCAGCTTCAAAAGCCATCAGAGGGCTTGTACGATATTTGTCAGGGCATCGGAAATAGTCAGGCGTTAACACAGTGCGGTGTATTAACAGCGGGTAACTACTCGGTAAAAGTGGCAAGAACAGATACCAACCCATGGCAAAATTTAGATTCAATTTCTCTTCCGGTAATGCAGAATCAAAATGATGACGGTGATAGTGAGGGCGATACGGGAGAAACGATTCAGGATAATCCCAGGGTCACGATAGACGGTCTTTGTACACATCGAGATGGTGTGACTTCGGCAGAGGTATCTCGTTCTTTATTTGCAGATCTGTGTGGATACGATGAATGGGTTGAGAATCATTCGGCATATACCTGCCCATACAATAGCGGGTCAAATGTGGGATTCCAGTGTCGTGGACCGGCCAGCAGCAATGACGAAGATGATTCGAGCAGCGGAGGTAATGGTCAGGGTGAGCAGCATTGTGTGCCAGGCGCGTCTGAAGACACTGGAGCACCCAGAGTCTGTACAGAGGAAATAAACGGTGCTGATCGTAAAGTACTTTCCTGGTCACATTGGACTGAGCGGACAAACAATGCTACGTATCGATTGACGCGCAAAACTAACAACGCGGTGGAAAATTATAGCGTGGCGAATTACATGACACCGAATTCTACTGTTCTAACGCAAGGACTTGCTGCTGAATTCTTTGTCTTTGAAGATTCGCAACTTAACAGGACCTACATCTTGGAGAATGAAACGACCGGAGAGCGTTACAACGTCATGGTGGGTTGTGATCCGTCGCGTGAAGTGGTCGAGTTTCCACAACATCAGGGTGGTTATGAAGGCTGGTGTGCTCCCGGTAGTGGAATAACCAATCGCATTTATGTGCCGCCCAATTGGCAGGGCGCAGGAAGAGTCGAGCTTGGAGATGCTGGTGAAGATTTTTCTGTGAGTTGGACCAACACCGGTTCAACTAATAGCCAACACACAGAGTTTGATATCTCTGCCTCTCGAAGTCTTGGCTCCGCTGGATATGGATCCCTGACCATTGATGATATGGATGCCACTAATACTGTGATGACAGCGGTAGGTGGCTGGGAAGGTAATGGGCCGATCGGCAAAACTCACGTTCAAAGCATTATATGGTTGAATTCGGGCTCAGGAGAAGACAAAGCTCCACAGGCAAACTGTAATACGAGTTTCGCTAACCTCACAAACGCACAGATCGAATCGAGAAAATCCATTGATGTCACGTTAGTACATTGGGCTGATGCGTCGATACGTAATAGCTATTTTAACAGCAACCTCCCGGCGCGCACGCAGGAAGTAAGGATGGATGATTATCCTGACTATCGATTTTTCCGTCGCTTCCCGGGCGATCTGTGTGAAAAAGCGTCCTACTTTATTTTAGGCACTGAATCCAATGGCGAAGGTGGAAACGTTTTTGGAACTACCCCGTCCTACGTGGAAATAAATGTAAAGAACATGCTAACCGACCTAATTGACAGGGAGCGTATAGAATTCACCGGCCAAACAACTCCGATTCTTGGTGGAAATGCCTATGATGGTGGAGAAGATTTATTTGATGGTAGTTGGAAAATCAGTAGCATGGGTTGGGAAGCAGCAGGTGCAAACGCTGATGCCAGTGTTGCTGGTGTTGGTAACAGCTCAGGGGTTTTTACTCTTGATTGCTACTCCATCCCACGGCTTGACGGTACTAACTCCAACGCAGTTGGTGTGAGACAGTGTGTTGATCCAAATCCTGATGATGAGTCTGACGCGGGTGGTGGTGTAGAAACCGAGGCCAATTGGCGCTCACAGTCAATGGATCAGATAATCGACGGTTTTGAAGCATACGCTCAGGCGAATGGCAGCTATCGAGTTTTAGGTGGCGGTTGGAATAGTGATGGTCAGGGTTGGTTCGGGTTTGACAATAACGTCAGGTACCCAACCTCTGTCCACGACGTGTTAGTCGACGGTGGTTATATGGACGCTCCGATGATGGATCAGTTGTATCGAGACAGTACGTCAACTGTTGGAGACTTTCTCGTCTATGTGTGCAAGGGCAGGGTTGGCTTGTTTTCGCGCCATGGTAGCAGTGAAAACCATACGAAGGCCGAAGATCTTGCTTGGTGGAACAGCAATAGTTGTCCACGTCATCCTCTTGACTCGCTGGGTGCATCGTACTTTAAGTTGTCTGCGGACCTATCAGATCTTGAGAGTGTGACGAGTGACAGAGCTCGTGCAATGCGTCAAGCGATGAATGCGTTAGAATCTTTTGGAGAGGAAAATGGCACTTACAGCGTTACAGGCAGTGGCTGGAACAACGGCGGTCAGGGTTGGTTCTTCTACGACGGTAATGATAAATATACGACATCTGTTGCCGATGCACTAACTGCCGCAGGGCACTTGTTATTATTAATGGATCCATTGCACGTACGAACTAATGCGGTGACAGGTGACTACCTCACGTATCGGTGTAAGGATCGGATTGGGCTATTTTCCAGGCACGGTACAGGCAGTGAGTCCACATCGTCTGCGGACGCGAATTGGTGGTCGAGTAATGGCTGTACCACCTTTCCAACAGAAAGGATGAATGCCAACTATTTTATAGTTTCAAAACCAATTTAACTTGTTCCAATAGTCAGTGATAGAGTCAGTACAATGCAAGGTGCCATGAGTGCGCTGGAAGCACACGGCGCAGCGTGTGGCACTTTAAAGGAGCCGTGGTGGAACAGAAATGGGCTTCCACGTCATCCGATTGATACTGCTAACGCTAACTACTTAGTCTTAAGTAACTAGTCGCTCAGCCGTCGATGAATTCCCCACCTTTGTGGTGGGGATTTTCAAAATGCATAATTGAAAGTGGTGGATTACAGCGACATTCACCTTAATAACTGGCGAACTTGTTAATTTTCTGTGGTTAAGAAGATTAGAAAGAATTCAAATCTACCTTACGATAGTTGT
>JALZUP010000080.1 GCA_023301505.1 Robiginitomaculum sp. | reverse complement strand
CAGCCGCTGAACGCGAAATGGCGAGCCTCAAAGAACGCAAAGTCTTCAAGCTCGTCCCGCGTAACGCAGTTCTTTTCGGTCGGAGGCGCATCAACTCCAAGTGGGTGTTCAAGCGCAAGGCCGACGGCACCTACAAGGGGCGCCTGGTAGCTCAAGGCTGGAACCAAGTGCCTGGTGTTGACTGCGGCAGCACATTCGCGCCTGTGTGCAAGCTACAAGCCAACCGTGTGACCCTGTGTATCAGCGTACAATTCGGCTGGAAAGTACACCAAATGGACATTTCAACAGCCTTTCTGTACGCGGGCCTACAGGAGATTGTGTTCGTGGAGCAGGCACCAGGCTTTGAAGTCAAAGACAAGGATGGAGGCGAGTTAGTAATGCAGCTAGAGAAGAGCCTTTACGGACTCGCCCAACGTCCTGGGAACTGGTTTCGCACCATCGACCCCGTCCTCGTCGAGATCGGGTTTGTTCCGCTAAAGTCCGACACCTGCGTCTACGTGTACGAACACGACGGCGCTAAGATCATCCTGACACTTTACGTGGACGATTTGCTACTGACGGGAAACAGTGAGGACACCATTGTTAAGGTCAAAAGCCAGCTGAAGGAACGTTTCAAGATGACTGACATGGGCGAGGCATCGCTCGCGCTGGGCATCGAGATCAAGAGAGACTACAAGCTGGGCACACTGACCATTTCCCAGAAGGAGTACACCAAGTCTGTTCTCGAGAAGTTCGGGTTTTCGGACTGCAAACCTACACCCACACCTGGCTACGGTCCGGAGCTTTCGAACGAGCAACCGGAGGACACCGTACTGAGCGCGGAAGACAAGAAGACCTATCAGAGCATCGTGGGGTGTCTGATGTACCTCACAAATCTGCGCTATGACACCATGTACGCCACGGGACAACTCACCCGTGCGATGGCCAAGCCATCTCAAGTCCACTTAGTGGCGGCGAAGCGTCTTCTTCGCTACCTAGCTGGAACGACGGACTTCTCTATCACCTACAAGAAAGGAGGGTTTAAGCTCGTCGTCTTCTCTGACTCGAACTGGGCAAACAACCCTGACAACGGGAAATCGACTTCATGCTACGTGACAATGCTGGCCAATGCACCGATAAGTTCCAGGTCGGGGCTACAGGGTCTCACTGCCATGTCGACCATGGAGGCGGAGCTGGTTGCGTCGGCCTTGGCGATGAAGGAAGCAGTGTTCTGCTCGAACATGCTGACCGAGCTAGGATTCGGCAAGGAGTTCGCGAAAGTGCCGCTGTACTGCGACAATACGGCGACGCTACACGCACTCGGAAACCGCTCGCACAGCTCAAGGACGAAGCACATCGCTCTTCGCTACTTCTACATCCGAGAGCTCGTGTCCGAGGGAAGGATTTCCATTCACTACATTCGGTCGAACGACAACATCGCCGACATCGGGACCAAGCATCTGAACCAGCACCAGTTTCGACACCTACTTTCGTTGATCGAGAACTTCAACGTCGTGGACTTCATCAACAAAACGACCTACTAAACGTGTTGTATGTTTGTGTGTTTGTGAATTTCTGTTGTTTGTGTAAATCAGCTTTTACTATTTCAGTAGTCAACATTCGGCCTCGCACCATCTCTGGTTGATCGAGCCATGTAGGATTGGTTATGGTAACTGGTTTGTGCAGGAAACAATATCATGTATTCTTTGCAAGTGCATGAATGTATTGTAGCACGTAACATCTATGGAACATCACTTCGTATTTTAGTGATTAAAACGCTTGAAATGAATTTGCTTACTTACTTGATTCTGACTTACACATGAAATTGATTCGTTTACTAATTGGTTAATTTTGCTTCACTTGGTTGGTTCAGAGCAACTTTCATTGAGGGGGAGTGTTATGGAAATGTTAGCACATAGCCAGTAAGAGTCAATGTTCAGTAGCACTGCTCTTGTATATTGTAGATCTCGTAGATCTCATATGTGTCCGTTCGTTTGTAACGTACGTATGTGTATGCGGAGGAATTACTCCTCGAGGATTCTCTGTCGACTCTAGCCGAGTACCTCACTCTGTCGTGTGGATCCTTCCGGATTGTCATGGCATCGTAGCTGTCCTGGTCATCTCTGGGGGAGCAGCCGTCATCTGGGCTTCTGCATACTCTGCGGATATATCTATGTGTCTGGCCAACTAAGCGCCGTGTGTTACAATATCGCATCACGTCTTCACATCGTGGAAGAACTCTCGTTTTCCCGACTACCTGCTCACAAGTGTCATCACCTCGACTAACGTCGACGGCACAGCCTCTGTCACATTGCCAGGGTATACCACAATATCCATGATAGCGACCCACCTTTTAACGAGCGCAGTACCTCCAGCACCGGATTGCCTAGAGTGATTTGGAGCGATAGCGACCCACCCTTACACCAGCGCACAACCACCAGCACTGGATTCCCTATGGGGATTTGGAGCGATAGCGACCCACTGCCTCCTGCGTTGGCGCTATGTGCAGTGTGGTATGTGTTATGTGTGTGTGATTGTGGTTTGTGCTGTGTGTG
>JALZUP010000079.1 GCA_023301505.1 Robiginitomaculum sp. | reverse complement strand
ACAATCGACTTCATTGAAGATTTTGATGTGGTGCCGATTGTGATTGCCCTTACGCGCGATGAAAATGCCGAGCCTGTTATTGTCAGAGTACATGATGTTACAACATCTGGCTTTGATATAGCGCCGATTGAGCCGCATAATGAAGATGGTCTTAGTCCCGCAATGACTGTGGACTATATTGCGATGGAGCCGGGGGAATATACTTTGCCGGGGGGCGCTGTGATTGTTGCAGGAGAGCATTCAACCTCATCCGTCCAAGCGCATAGTAGTCTCGGATTGACGACTGCTTGGGATACTGTGTCTTTTGGAACCACATTTACGTCGACGGCGAGCGTTATTGCAGGCCTTCAAAGCATGAATAGTGAAATAGCCGCCGTGCCCGGCGCGCCATCTGACCCTTTTATGGCGGTGGCGATGCGTAATCCCTCTACCACGACGGTGCAAATGGCGATTGAGCGCGCAGAATCTGATGGCATTGCTGTTTCAACGGAAGATATTGGCTGGATAGCGATCGGCTCTAATTCGGCGGGTAGCTTTAATGATATTGATGATAATATTATTGGCTGGGATGCGCGAAATAGCAGCCGAACAATTGTTGGCTGGGATAGTGCATGTACGACCCATCCTTTTAGCAGCACAGCATGGCCAGATGCGCGGGTCATTGCCTCACAGCTCTCACGGTTTGGTAATAATGGGGGCTGGGTCAGGCGCTGCTCGATAAGTCCAACCCAAATCGGTTTTCAGATAGATGAAGATCAATCCAATGATAATGAGCGCACTCACATTGTTGAGCTTGCAGGAATGCTGGCCTTTTCTGGGAGTTTCCATGCTAATTTTACGGGCGAAATTGAAGCCAGTAAAACCGTATCTATCGTTGAAGATCCCATTCATGGCACCAGCAATGCCTATACGCTCCCTGGCGCTCGCCTGCGTTATGCTATCGAAGCTGAGAGCATTGGTAACTCGCCCATTGATCTTGATAGTATGGTCATTGCGGACAAAATACCTGACAATGTTATTTTACAAGTTGGCGATATAGACGGCGCGGGCAGTGGCCCTGTGTTGTTTACGGATGGGACGCCGCCGAGTAATCTGACTTACACATTTGGCGGCTTGGCTGATCTGACGGATGATGTAGAGTTTTCAAATAATGACGGGGCGACATTTGATTATGTTCCCAGCGGGAGCGCGGACGCCAATGTGACCGATATTCGCGTCTCGCCTAAAGGCATTTTCAATAATGCGACGGGAACGAGTTTTCCTAATTTCAAATTTGAATTTGATGTTGTTGTAGAATAAGCGCGCCTGCTGCTATTATTCTTGCTCTTACCACTGTTTGATAAAATGCTCGACCATGGCGGGCGGGAAGCTATCCGTGTGAACCTTGCCATTGCGGTCAAACCATTTACAGGCAAGCGCCGTGTCATCCTCTAGCTTCAAGACCGTCATTTTAGGCCCGCCAGATTTAAGGCGCACAACATCACCAGCAGAAAATGTTGTAGCGGAAGTCGGGGCGTCGGTCATGGTGATGGCTCTCATTTAATCTGTGGGGGAGCCATATAGATTAGGCGCGCGATGTCAATGGGAGTGTGGGGGGAGTGTGAGGAGGGGGTCGTAGCTTATAGCCTAGCTTTTTCAAAAACATCCGAAGCCCACCATAGCTTAATATCGCGCGCAACATTTGCGGGGACTTCTTCCATAGGCAGATGTCCTACATTTTCATAAATGATGAGCTTTTCATGCTCTAGCTCGCGTGCAAATTGCTCAGCGCGGGAGACACCAAGAAGTTGGTCTTCACGTCCCCAAAGAATAAGAACGGGCATGTCTAATGTGCTGATTTTTGACCAAGCGGATGGGTCATTAGAATTTTTCATAGCCTCTAGCGACGCTAGCCGATTACCAGGATATCGCGTTAGCTCATAATAACGCTCGATCATCTCATCTGTGACAATGTCATCGCGTTCCACAGATTGTAAAATGGATTGCTTGACGACAGCTTTGGGCGTGAAATGAGGCATTAAGGCTTTGCCTATTGAAGAGTTCATTAATGTGAACGCAAGATTGCCTTTCTCTTTCCCTATTCCCGGCGCGCCTGATGGGTTTAGTAAAACCAATCCATTTATGCGGTCTGGGTGAGATAGCCCCATGCGCCATGCCGTTAATCCTCCCATGGAATTGCCTGCAATGACGGCCTTATCAATATTCGCCGTATTCATAAGTGTTAGGACAGCCTCAATATAAATATCTGGCCCATATTTGCCTGTCGGGTTGGGTCCAGTCAGGCCAAAGCCTGGTAAATCTAACGACAAAATGCGGTATTCCTGCTCCATTTTCTCGATAAGAGGCTCCCATGTTTGAAGGTGAGAGCTCATGCCATGAATCATAATGATAGCAGGTGCATCTTTTGGGCCTTGGTCACGATAGTGTATATTGGCACCGCCCGCCATTTGTACGAATTTAGCTTGCGCGCCGCCATATTTTGCAATCATGGCGTCTTTGTCGGTGTCTGGTGCATAGGACGTAATCAAGCCTATGATTACGATCCCTAATAATGATAATCCGCCCCATTTAAATATGCGTTTCATATCCCTTTGTAACAGAGGCACGGGCCGATAAGAATAACCCTTATTGTCACATATTAGGCGGATGGTGAGATGGCTCTTTGAAACAGGCTGGTTTAGGCGCGCAGCATCGCTGGTTCCCCATTTTCATGGGGATGAGCGGGGCAGCAGGAGGGAGAGGAGTAGCAAGGAGAGCAGCGGGCAAGGAGAGCAGTGAGCAGGGAGAGTAACAGGGGCAGGGCTGAATGATGATGTTTAACATCCCGCTCATCCCCGCGCAGGCGGGGAGCCAGTCTAGGCTATTCGTCCATTCTTAGGGCGGCGATGAAGGCTTCTTGCGGTATTTCGACTTTGCCGAATTGGCGCATGCGTTTTTTGCCTTTTTTCTGCTTGTCCAAAAGCTTGCGTTTACGGCTTGCATCGCCGCCGTAACATTTGGCGGTGACGTCTTTGCGCATGGCGGCAATGGTTTCGCGGGCAATAATGCGTCCGCCAATGGCGGCTTGGACAGGAATTTTAAACAGGTGGCGCGGGATGAGGTCTTTGAGGCGCTCACACATTTGGCGGCCTCGGCTCTCGGCGCGGTCGCGGTGGACAAGCATGGATAAGGCATCAACAGGCTCGGCATTGACCAGAATGCTCATCTTGACCAAATTGCCATGACGCACGCCAATGGCTTGGTAATCAAAGCTGGCATAGCCTTTGGACACAGATTTTAGGCGGTCATAAAAATCAAATACGACCTCATTGAGTGGCAGCTCATATTCCACCATGGCGCGCGCGCCGACATAGGATAGGCCCGTTTGAATGCCGCGGCGATCTTGGCAAAGTTTGAGAATGCCGCCCAAATAATCATCGGGCGTCATAATAGTGGCTTTAATCCAAGGCTCGTGAATTTCGGCGATTTGCATAATGTCAGGCATGTCCGCTGGATTATGTAGCAACAGATCTTCGCCCGATTGCATCTTAAGCGTATAGACAACGGATGGCGCGGTGGTGATTAAATCAAGATTAAATTCGCGTTCGAGGCGCTCTTGAATAATCTCCAAATGGAGCAGGCCGAGAAAGCCGCAGCGAAACCCAAAGCCGAGCGCGGCGGATGTTTCCATCTCGAAACTAAAGCTGGCATCATTAAGGCGCAGGCGCCCCATAGCGGCGCGCAAATCTTCAAAGTCAGCGGCATCAACGGGGAAGATGCCGCAAAAGACAACAGGCTGTGCGGGCTGAAAACCGGGTAAGGCCGTCTCGCAGGGGCGGCGCTCTTCGGTGATCGTGTCGCCAACCGCCGCGTCAGCTACCTCTTTGATAGAGGCAGTGAAAAAGCCAACTTCGCCCGGCCCAATAGAGGGCATATCGGTTGGCGCGGGCGTAAAGACGCCGACCTTGTCAATTGTATAATTTGCGCCATTATTCATCATGCGTATTTTTTGGCCCTTGGTGATCTGGCCATCAATGACGCGAAACAAAACGATCACGCCCATATATGTGTCATACCATGCATCAACGAGCAGCGCTTTGAGCGGGGCGTCTTTATCGCCAATTGTTGGCGCGGGTAATGTTTTAACAATGGCTTCGAGCACATCTTCAATGCCAATGCCAGATTTAGCCGAGCATTCAATAGCGCCCGAAGCGTCAATGCCGATGACGTCTTCGATTTGGTTTTTAACGCGCTCAGGCTCTGCGGCGGGCAAGTCAATTTTATTGAGCACAGGGACGATTTCGTGATTATGATCTATCGCTTGATAGACATTGGCCAAGGTTTGCGCCTCAACGCCTTGGGAGGCATCAACCACCAAGATAGAGCCTTCACAGGCAGATAGGCTGCGCGAGACTTCATAGGCAAAATCAACATGGCCGGGTGTATCCATCAGGTTGAGAATATAGGTTTGGCCATCCTTGGCGGTATAATTAAGGCGCACGGTTTGAGCCTTAATTGTAATGCCGCGCTCTTTTTCAATATCCATATTGTCGAGAACTTGCTCGCTCATTTCACGGTCACTCAGCCCGCCCGTAAAGGAAATCAGACGATCGGCGAGGGTGGATTTGCCGTGGTCAATATGAGCCACGATGGAGAAATTTCGGATATGTGTCATGTCAGTTGTCATAAGGGCGGTTTTAGGGCTTTTGCTCTCGCGCGCAAGCAAAATGGACATGATGAGCCAGAGATAAGTAAGAGATGCGAGATGTGCGCGGGATGTGTGCGGGGGCGCGCTTTTCTAACCAAGGCTTAATGTAATAGGCCTGCATATTTTCGCATTTCGTTAAGATTAAGCAGTCACAGTGTGATTCATATGGGGGCGACCATTGCCTTACAGGCTTGAGGAGGACGTTATGAAGCGTTTATCACTTATATTACTGACTGGATTTGCACTTGCGCTTGTGGGCTGTGCGAGCACGCAAACGACGCAGCAACATACACCGCAGCCCCAAACAGCTGGACAAGCTGGAAGCAGTTTTGAAGAAAGCGATATTGTGCAGGCTGTCTCCGAACATCTTGGCGTGACCTCTGAGAGCGCGGCAAGCGTTATTGAGCGCCTCTTTCGCGAACAGGGCCGTCCCGTCGGTTATATTACAGGCGAAGAAGGCGGCGGCGCCTTTGTAGGCGGAGCCTTTTATGGCAAAGGAACCTTATGGATGAAAAATGGTCAGAGCCAATATATTTATTGGCAAGGGCCAACCATTGGTTTTGACGCGGGCATTGACGCCTCCAAAGTCTTTACACTGGTTTATAATCTTGATGATCCAAATTATATCCATCAGCGTTTCCCTAAGGTCGAAGGTTCTGCCTTTTTAATAGCGGGAATGGGCGTGAATTATCAACGCGCCAATGGCATTACGCTTGCCCCAATCCGCACAGGAATTGGCGTGCGTCTGGGCGCAAATATCGGCTATTCGAGCTATACACGTAAACGTAGCTGGATTCCGCTCTAGCTATCTGAGGCTATCAACCAGCCTTCATATTTTACTAATCGCCCAAAAATTGGCGCCTTCATGTCGACATGGAAATGAAAACGTCCATCTTGCTCATACTCATAAACATCGCCGCCGGGGCATAAAAATTTGGGCAGTGGCAGGCCTAAAAATGACCAATGTTTGACAGTGTAGCGCAGGCGCTTGCTGTCTTTTTTGCTTTTACCCTCAGTTTGATTTTGCCTCTCTGGCGTGAGCGCTATATAAACCGTAATCGCGCCAAAGCGTTCGGCAATATAATGGGCGTAGCGCCCTTTGGCATTTGATAGGCGGCTGCTCATTACCTTACCTGCAAAATGCCGTGTCCATTTTTCATCCTTATCAGTAATCTCAATATCAATGCGGGCTGGAACGGCTATGCCCGTTTTTGGAAAGCCGAGCAGGGCGGCGACAATCCAAGACAGAGGGTTTTTACCGCGCGTAATATTTGCCTCGCCTTTATAGCTTTGGCTGCGCGTTAGGCTGTGCAGGGATTTGATACTTTTGGGGAGCGCCTCAAAGCTGCCCCCAAGATGGGTCTGGAAAACGGTTTGCTCTGATGTGCTCATATTGAATGTTCCGCTTTTAATATTGAGCGCTTTAAAGGCGCTTTCATAATCTGCAAGGCTGACGATAGCTGCCGAATGGGCCGCGCCGAGGGGGAGCGGCTTAGCTGCCAGCAGGCGCTTAATGATAATGAGGACGGGCAAAACGGGGATATTTGGCCCTGTATCTGCGTTCGCAATAACGCCCCATTTGCGCGCGGTCGCTGCGCCGTCTTTTGTCCCGTCAACGCGCACAAACATGCCGCTGCGCGCATCGCCTAATTTGATTTGGCTTTGCACGGTGTAAAGCAGGCCTGAAAACAATCCAAGGCGCGGCAACACGCCCCATTTGGATAAACGCGCCAAGCCCCTTAACATATAATGCAGGCTCGCAGGTTGCGAGCCAGCGCAAAGCTGCACATCCACATCTGGCCCATATATTTGCGGCGCAATATAACGGTCAGGTGCCTCAATCACAGAGAAGGGCAAGCGCGGCATTGGCGGCTCTGCGGGCACGGCAATAGTCTGGTTAAAACCATCAATCAGACCAAAACGCCCGCTTCCGATGGGCTGGCCTGCATAAGACATAACTGCCTCTAAGACGCTGCGCCCCATGGCGACCTTGGCCGATGGGACAATGCCAGCTTTGATATGGGTGACGGAGTCCATATCTTTGGACAGCTCCAGACTCGTTGCCATAGTCAGGCAGGGATAGGTGGACAGGCCAGATATAACGCTCACCCCCGCCGCTTTGGCTGGCTTATCTAGCGCGCTAATCCCCGCCACGAAATCCGCGCCATCGGCAATGTCGAAATAATGCGCGCCGATAGATATAGCATAGCGCGCAACGTGATAGCTCTGCTTATCTGGCTGCTCTTGTGCATATAATTGAAACGGGCCAGAGCAGTCGACAATGATATTAGGAGGATGCTCTAATTGCGCGATTTGTGCGGCGAGGGGAGCATTACGGTCTAGGGTGAGCGGGGCATAATTTGCGGCGCTATCAGCCAGAGACTGGCAAGCGGCTTGCGCTTTGGTAAATGTGCGCCCCGCCAGTATAATCTCTAGCTCGGCCTCACTTTTTAAAAGCTTTGCCAAGCGCAGCCCAAATGTTCCGTAACCGCCAATGATAAGAACGCGCATTATAAAAACCTATCTTTATCTTCGGGGCGCGGCACATAACATAGCTCGCGCCGTCCAAACCACTTTATGCGGTTGCGCGCAATGATGTTATAGGCCCAATCGCGCAGCGGGGGTGGCACAATTTTAAAGATGCCCATAAGCGAGAGGGGAAAGCCTAGCTGGCTCATAAGGGATAAAGTGCCATCGGATTTAAGGCGCGCTTTGCCGTTTTGGATGAGAAGGTTCGTGCTATAATCACCTGTTTCACTCATCAGGCCATAATGCTCAAATAGGGCGCGGCCTAGCGGGCTTTGCGCGGTTAACAGGCGAAACTTTCTATCCGTATCATGGCGTAGCATGATCTGCGCCCATTGGCTGCACAGCACGCAATGGCCGTCAAAGACAAAGACGGCTTTGTCATCGGCAAAATCCGCAATAGCGGGATCATCGCGATAGCTATAGGGCGCGCGGGTCATGAGATAAGCTTAGGCCGCGCCGCGCAAAATGATAGGCGACATTTTAGCCCTAAATTTTTGTCTTATTTTCTGCTGCTTCTTCAAGCTTTTTGAGAAGGTCTTCATGTATATCATTTGTGTCGCCGCCGCCAAAAACAATTGCGCCTGACGTATATGTTTTTCCAAAAGTCTCCGCCGCGGTGACTGTCTGGGCAATGCCTGACAAGAAATCATTTTCCGTTAAAGACCCTAAAGGGTGAATGAAGACAGACCAAATAAGACCATTTGCGAGAGCATAGCGCGCGTCTAAAACCGCATCATGATTGGCTTGCAGCATCCGCGTGAGAATATCCTCATCAACTAAAGAGGCTTGGCCGATAGGCGTCATAATCCGCATGCGATCTGCATCTGTGTCATAGACTAGAAAAACGGGCCGATCTACGAGCGCAAATTGAACGCTGCTTTCATTCACTTCAGCTTCGGGGTCGAAGGCTAAAATCAACGCAGAGAGCTCTTCTCCCGTCATTTTTTTAACCAATGTCTCTTCGTTCACTATGTCGTCGGCGGCGCTTGAAACTTTGGCTGTGCTGCAAGCTGTTACGCCAAATGATAAGAGGGATATAAGGGCAATCTGTGATATTTTCAGCATGGGGCGGTTCCTATTTTATCTCACCCTAGACGAATATTATAGCGCGTTGCAACTCACTGTTTGTTTACCCGCGTAGCACCCCGCCAGCTTTGCTCACTTGCGCGATGATTTTTTCCATTGCGCCGTCAATATCTTTATCCGTTAATGTTGCATCTTTGGGCGTAAGGGTGACGTCAATGGCGAGGGACTTATGTCCGTCTTCAACGCCTTTGCCGCGATAGATGTCAAACAGGGTGACATTTGTGATCAACGCCTTATCTGCGCCCTTGGCGGCCTTGAGAATAGTCACAGCCGGTACGTCGTCTTTGACGATAAAGGCAAAGTCTTTGTGAACAGGCATGAACTCTGACAGGGTGAGGGCTGATTTGCCTTTGCCAGATTTTTTCTTCTTGGCGGGCGGGATTTCACCGGGCCAAATTTCAAAAGCAAGCACTGTGCCTTCTACGCCCAATTTGGCGAGGGCGGTGGGGTGAAGCTCACCAAATTCGGCGAGGATTTTCTTAGGTCCCATTTGCAAACGCCCAGAGCGCCCCGGATGGAAGTAATCACTGGCCCCTTGCACGATTTGCAAATTATCAACCTTAGCTCCCATTGCGGCCAGCGCAGATAGGGCGTCAGCTTTCACGGTCAGCGCGTCAGGCATAATGGCTCCCGCCCAGTCGCGGGCGGGGTCGGCGCGGCGTATGCCCGCTACCGTGGTTTTTTGGCCTGATGGCGTGTCGTCAAAATATGCCCCGCCAACCTCAAACAAAGCCGCGCCGGGATAACCTTGCTGCGCGCTTTTTTGGCCAGCGAGTAAAAGATGGATAAGCGCAGAAGGGCGCATCACGTCTAAATCGGCGCTAATCGGGTTGGACAGAATAAGACTATCAACATTGCCTCCGCCAAAGGCTTGGGCGTGTTCTTTGGCACAAAAGGCCCAGCTGATCGCTTCATTTAAACCGCGCGCGGCCAGAGCGCGGCGGGCAAGGCGTAGATTGTTTTGCGAGGCCGTCAATAAAGGCTCACGGCGGCCCGTAATGATTGGCAGCGGCGTTGCGGGCAATTTGTTAAAGCCCGTAATGCGCACAATTTCTTCAACCAAATCGGCAGGGATAGAGCAGTCACGGCGATGGCTTGGCACTGTGACGCTCCACGGCGTGCTAGCCTTATTAACGCCAAAACCGAGCGTGTCTAAAATGCGGATCATCTCAGCCTCTGGCAGCTCTATGCCTGTTAGTTTTAGATTAAGCGCGGGGTCAAAACTAATCGGGGCTGGGGCGGGGGGGATGCTGCCTGCGGTTTCAATCTCGCTTGGCTCTCCGCCGCAAATATCAAGAATGATCTGCGTAGCCATTTCCAGACCGCCTATCACAAAGCCCGTATCAACGCCGCGCTCAAACCGATATTTTGCGTCCGAATTAATGCCAAGGCGTTTGGCGGTTTTGCGGATGGTAAGCGGGTCAAAATAGGCGCTCTCAATGAACACATCCGTTGTAGCATCCGTACAGCCAGACGCGGTGCCGCCCATAATGCCGCCAAGACCGAGCGCGCCATTATCATCTGCAATGACGCAATCTGTGCCTTCCGCCTTATAGGATTTATCATCAAGCGCTTCAAACTCTTCGCCGGTTCCATAACGCGCGCGAATAGACCCGTTTAGTTTTGCAGCGTCATAAACATGGAGCGGGCGGGCGCGGTCATAGGACAGGTAATTGGTCACATCAACCAAAGCGCTAATCGGTTTTAGGTCAATGGCGGTTAGCTTATCTTGCAGCCATTTTGGCGAAGGGCCATTTTTAACGCCTTTAATCAGGCGGCCCGCAAAGACGGGGCAAGCTTTGGGGGCGTCGATCTCAATTTTGACGGGGCAGGGGAAGCTGCCCTTAACGGCGGCGGGGGTTTGGGTCATCCATGTGCCAAGGCCTGCAGCGGCCAGATCGCGCGCAATATTATCCACGCCCAGCCAGTCTGGACGGTTAGGGGTGACTTCGAAATCTATCACAGGGTCGTTCAGGCCAAGCGCGTCGGCGAGCGGCGTGCCCATCTCTAGGTTACTATCTAAATCCATAATGCCTTCTGTAGGCGCGCCGATTGCAAGCTCATCAGCGCTGCACATCATGCCAGAGGACTCAACACCGCGAATTTTGCGCGGTTTCTTATCAAGGCTAAAATCCGCGCCAGGAATATAGGCGCCCATAGGCGCATAGGCCACGGTCATGCCCGCATCCGCATTAGGCGCGCCGCACACAATTGTCATCGTGCCGTCGCGCGTTTTAACTGTGCACACTTTTAGCTTATCTGCGTCAGGATGTTTTTCTGCGGTAAGAACTTTGGCGATAGAAAATTTGGCAAGGTCTTGCGACGGGTCGATAACCTCTTCGACCTCTAACCCTGCAAGGGTCATAGTTTCGACAACCGTGTTAATATCGGCGTCTGTATCAAGATGCTCTTTGAGCCAAGAGAGTGTGAATTTCATGGCGGTCGTCCTAACTCAGGCCAGAGGCGAGATTTGCCTGCAATAAAGGTGAAAATCCGTAATGGCCTAACCATCTGCTATCGGCGGCGAACATATCGCGTAAATCAGGCATGCCATATTTTAGCATGGCGAGGCGATCAACGCCCATGCCAAAGGCGAAGCCTTGATACACATCTGGGTCGAGGCCGCAGGCGGTGAGGACATTGGGATGAACCATGCCGCAGCCGAGAATTTCCATCCATTTATCGCCTTGGCCGATTTTAATGGCGCTGCCCACGCGTTCATAGCGCACATCCATTTCGGCAGACGGCTCTGTGAAAGGGAAGTGATGGGGGCGGAATTGCACATCGACATCGGTTTCAAAAAAGGCAGACATGAAATCCATCAGCACGCCTTTTAAATGTCCCATATGAATATTTTTATCAATCACAAGGCCTTCGACTTGGTGAAACATAGGCGTGTGGGTCTGGTCACTATCACAGCGAAAAGTGCGGCCCGGCGCGATGATGCGAATAGGCGGTTCTTGCTCCATCATGGTGCGGATTTGCACGGGAGATGTGTGGGTGCGTAGGACTTTGCGATCACCTTCGGAGTCCTCGGGGAAGAAAAAAGTGTCATGCATGTCGCGCGCGGGATGACCTTTGGGAAAGTTCAGCGCGGTGAAATTATGAAAATCATCCTCAATGTCTGGGCCTTCTTTGACGCTAAAGCCCATATCGGCAAAAATCACAGCCATTTCTTCCATGACTTGACTGACAGGATGGATAGAGCCTTGAGGCAGGGTGACAGGTAGGGTGACGTCGATAAACTCGCTGGCGAGACGCTCATTGAGCGCGGCCATATCTAGCGCGCTTTTACGGGCCTCAATCAGGGCCGCAATATCGGTTTTTAGGCCGTTCAGCGCGGGGCCCATAATCTTTTTCTCTTCCACGCTCATCTTGCCCAGCTCGCGCATCTTTAAGGACACTTCGCCCTTTTTGCCCAGAGCGGCGACCCGAATATCATCCAGCGCAGCGATAGTGGCTGCGGCGGTGATCTGGGCGGCATATTTATCTTTAAGTGAAGATAGGTCAGTCATGGAAATATCCGTTTAGAATTGCCGTGTTGTTTTGGCGGGATTGCGTCCGTAGGTCAACAGCGGGGGCGCTCATAAAAAAACGGCCCTTCGGGTGAAGAGCCGCTCTTGAAATCTGCGCAACTTGCAATCTACGTAAAAAGCGGCTGCCTTGCGCGATTAGCCTTTTGAAAATTCTTTAGCTTGAGCAATCCACCCATCACGCTCGATGCGGCCTGGGAAGCTATCAATAACGCCTTCAACCATTTCAACGTCAGCTTTTTTCCACGCCGCGATTTGGCGGAAATAATAGACGCCTTTAGAGTTCAGATCGCCTTCAAATTTAGGGCCAATGCCTTTAATCTTCTTAAGATCATCAGGATCACCGTCTGTTGGGCCATCTGTGTAAAGAACTTTAGGCGCTGGTTTAGCCGCTGGTTTTTCAGCTTTAGGCTTTGGTGCTGCTTTTGGTTTAGGCGCTGGCTTGGCTGCTGGCTTTGCCGCGCCCGTCACAGTATGCGGGGCAGAGGCATTGGCTTTGGCCGTTTCAACCAAAGCTGCAAAGGCCGCTGGTTCTGTAATAGCAAGATCAGCAAGGACTTTACGGTCAACTGCGATGCCAGCTTTGTTCAGGCCGTCAATGAAGCGGCCATAGGTCATGTCATGTAGGCGAACAGCAGCGTTAATACGCTGGATCCAAAGGGCGCGGAATTGGCGCTTTTTCAGCTTACGGCCAATATAAGCATATTGTCCGGCTTTTTCGACGGCTTGATTGGCAATGCGGAATGTATTCTTCCGGCGGCCGCGATAGCCTTTGGCTGCATCAGTAATCTTTTTGTGGCGAGCGTGCTTGGTAACACCGCGTTTTACACGTGACATAGTGGTCTCCTAAAATCTTTTTTTGTTCGGGGGCGGCTTAGCCGTATGGCATGAATTTCTTTTTGATGACTTTGGCATCACAATCGGCAAGCACTGTTGTGCCGCGATTATTACGGAGCTGTTTATTCGTCCGCTTGATCATTCCATGTTGTTTTCCGGCTTGGCCAGCTTTCACTTTGCCAGACGCAGTAAGTTTAAAGCGCTTTTTAGCACTCGACTTGGTCTTCATTTTTGGCATTTCGGTCTCCTAATATAGCCCCTGATATTTGGCGGGGCGGTGCCTTTGAACCGGTGGGCATGCCTTTAGCCCGCACGGTTGCTTAAACTGCTTTCACAGAAGCGCGTCTTATAGCGCCAAATAGACAAGGTGCAAGGGCTTTTGCGCGCTTTATTCATAATTGCCTTGACCTAATAGTTGCGTTGCATAAATTACAACCTGTAATGATGGGGTGCGCGGTGGGAAAAATATAAGAAAATCCACCGACATAAATACCGATATAAAATACTGATATGAAATTAAGGGATGGATTATGGTGTTAGCGACTCAGCGGGCGGTGGCCTATTTCGTTTATTTGCGGCGTCTATGTTTATCAAGCGCGCTTTTGCTGGCTATGATCACGTCCGTCCCCTGTGCTTATGCCGATGATTATGTGATGGGGCACTCTGAGAACTTCACCATATCGGGCGAGATGACAGAAGAGCAGGCTGATGAAATCATCAGAGAGCTTGAGACCTTTCGCGCCAATAGCTTGCGATTATTTGGCGCGAGAAATATGCCTGAAGCTTTGCCTATCAATATTATTGTCGTCAGAAACGGCGCGGATATGGAACGTGCCACGGGGAATGCGGGGCTTGGCAGCCGTGTAGGGAACACGCTTGGCGGACTTTATATTGTCATTAAAAGAAATCGCCGAAATGTGGTCGATGATGTTTTATTTGGGTCTTATTATGGCGTGGCCAATAATGTGCTGCATCATGTAGATGGAGCAGCTCCGCCCTATTGGTATAGGCATGGATTTGGCCAATATATGTCCAGCTTTGAATATAAAGAGGGACATATCATGGTTGGAGCCTCGCGAGAGTCTGTTGGCCTTGCCCTCGATCGGGATTGGATCAGAATGGAAGATGTTCTAAGCGCTGTGTTCAGCCTTCCTGAAATGTTTGGGACTATAGAGCGCCTAAATAGTAATTACCCCATGTTGTCTGCTCAGAGTTGGTTGCTTGTGCATTACATTCGTAGCACGGCAGGTATGGATAAAAAATATGCGGATTATTTGGCGCGCATTCATAAAGGCGAGCCATATATCCCAGCATTTGAAGCTGCATTTGGAATGAGTGTAGATCAGCTAACAGCGGAGCTGCGGCGCTATTATGGGGCGAATAGGTTGGCGGTACAAACATATAAAACGCCGGTCGGGCCAGAACGGTTCACACCTTATATTAAAGGGATTACAAAGACCAAAGCTCATGAAAATATCGCTATGGCCGCGGCATATCTCTATAAAGGCGATGATTATGGCCAACATATCATAGAAGAGTTTTCAGAGGTGCGGTCTAATCAGGGCTTTAGTCCCTATGTTGCCATGGGGTTGGCGGCAGGCTCATTTCATGAAGCGCGCCGGGGCTTCATCAAAAATTATTTGCGGCGCGCCCTTGATAATGCGGCAGGTGTGCCAGATATCGAACTGTTGGTCGGCAGGCTTATGGTCAAGCTTAAACAGCAAGATATTACGATAGACTATGATACATCTATGCCGACGGCGCGCACCCATTTGGCAAAGGTATTTGCTAAAGATGCCGATAATCCACATGCTCATTATTATAATGCGCTGAGCTATTCGCTACAGGGCCGCGTGCCAGATGATGGCGTGAAAAGCGCGCATATTGCGCTCGATTATTATGCGTTCGACTTTATGGCGGTAGCACGTCTGAATATGGCCATGGCCTTGGCGCGCGGCGCAGATTATATGCGCGCGGAGACTATAGCGCGCTCTGTGCTAGAGGGCGGGGGAAATGATAGGATTAAAAAGCAGGCTCAAGCGGTCTTAGATGTTATAGATAAGGGCGCGCTCTAATTTTGAGGTTGGGCTGTTAAAAGCTTCGCTTAGCGCTTTAATAACAGCCAGCGGGCAAAATATGTGGCAATGACGGCGCCGATGATTTGCGCGATTATAAAGAAGACGGCATCGGCGGGGCGAATGCCTGCAAATGTGTCTGACAGGCTGCGCGCAATAGAGACGGCTGGATTGGCAAAGCTAGTTGAACTGGTGAACCAATAGGCGGCGGTAATATAGAGGCCAACAATCATCGGCACGGCTTTGGGGCGCAGGGTCACCCCCGCCAATATGACAAAGACAAGGCCAAATGTAGCCACGCTTTCGGACACAAATTGGGCTGGGCCAGCGCGCATTTTTTGCGAGATTTGGAAAATTTGCTCTTCAAACATGAAATGAGCCAGCCAGACGCCTAATAGCGCGCCAAATATCTGCATAATGACATAAAACAGAGCATCTCGCGCGCTGATCTCGCGGCGCAAATAAAAGCTTAGCGTGACGGCGGGGTTAAAATGCGCGCCTGATAGGGGGGCGAGGCAGGCAATTAGCACATATAGAATCGCGCCTGTTGCAATTGTATTGCCCAGCAGGGCAATCGCGACATTGCCGCCAGATAATTGCTCACCCATAATGCCAGAGCCAATAACGGTGGTCAGCAATAGCGCAGTGCCAAGCCATTCAGCGGCATATTTTTGAGCGGGGGCATAAGTCATGATGGGCGTAGCAGCTTTCTCAAAATAATAATATTGCAGGCGTAGAGCGGTTCAGCAAGAGCGATTCGGCAAGTCTGCCTGCTCCGTGTTAAAGACTAAGATGTCAGTAATGTGACGGTAATATGAAGGTTTAAATTGGCTTTTAGCTGATGGCCAGCGATCTCTTTTGCCGATCTCCTTTATAAATTTTACAAAATAGCTAGCAATTCAAGGCGCGCCTGACTAAATGAGCCCATGCCGCCTGACGCCCGCACAGATGATCTGACTGAACAGTCAATAAGTTACCAGCTTAAAAGCTTTGGCCGGCTTTGGCCTTACCTTTGGAAAGCTGGCTCGCTTGCGTCTAAAATTCGGATTATTAGCGCTATTATCCTCACCCTTGTCTCGCAAGCCATGCTTGTGATTGCTCCCTTTGGTGTTGGCTATAGTGTGGATGTCGTGCAAGCAGGCCTTGATAGCGGCTCTATTTGGGCCGATGTGGCATTGGGCGTGTCGGCGATGGTTTTTGGCTATGGCGGGCTGCGGCTTTTATCCACGATTGCCAATGAGGCGCGCGAATATATTTTCGCCCCTGTCGGACAACGCGCCCAGCGCGAAGTGGCGACGGCAACCTTTGCTCATTTGCATAATTTATCACTGCGCTATCATCTTGAAAAACGCACGGGCGGATTATCGCGTATTATTGAGCGCGGTATTCGCTCCATAGACTTTTTGTTTCGCTTTTTACTCTTTAACATTGGGCCAACGCTTTTATTGCTTGGCTTTTCCTGCATCGCGTTGACAATTGCTTTTAATTGGCAATTTGCCCTGATCGCCTTTATTGTCGTGATTAGCTATATTTGGTTCACCGTGGCGACGACGGAATGGCGGCTAAAATTTCGCCGTGAAATGAATAAGCAAGACACGGAAGCAAATGCTAAGGCGATTGACAGCCTGCTCAATTATGAAACCGTGAAATATTTTAGCGCAGAAGGCTTTGAAACCCAGCGCTATGATGCGGCGATGGAATCTTATCAAAAGGCCGCGATTAAATCGCGCACATCTTTGGCTACGGTCAATATTGGGCAGTCTTTTTTAATGAATGCTGGCCTTGTGGCTTTGCTGATGTTGGCGGCTTACCGTATTTTGGACGGGGAACTGTCCATTGGCACAATGGCAACAATCACATTGGTCATGGCGCAAGTATATCGCCCGCTCAATATTCTCGGATTTGCATATCGCGAGATCAAACAAGCTCTAACCGATATGGAAAAGATGTTCTCGCTTTTAGATATTCGGCCAGAGGTGGAAGACGCGCCAAATGCGCCTGATATAGACTGTGCCGACGGGGCGATTTCATTTCAAAATGTTGGCTTTTCATATGAGAAAAACCGCACCATTCTTAAGGATGTAAGCTTTGATGTTGCGGCGGGACAAACCGTTGCTTTGGTCGGGCCGACAGGGGCGGGTAAATCGAGCATTTTTCGCATTTTATTTCGCTTTTACGATATTGCCAGCGGCGCGGTCACAGTAGATGGCCAAGATATTCGCAATGTCAGCCAAGCCTCTTTGCGCCGCGCTATTGGAATTGTGCCGCAAGATACGGTGCTATTTAACGATACGGTGGGTTATAATATTGGCTATGCAAAACCTGATGCATCTTGGGCCGAGATTGAAGCGGCGGCTAAGGCGGCGCAAATTCACGATTTTATCTCCAGCTTGCCTGACGGTTATGACACGATGGTTGGTGAGCGCGGATTAAAGCTATCGGGCGGAGAAAAACAGCGCGTCGCGATAGCGCGAACGCTCCTCAAAGATCCAGCTATATTGCTGCTTGATGAGGCCACATCTGCGCTTGATAGTGTGACGGAGCGCGATATCCAGTCCGCTCTGGATGATATAGCGAAAGGGCGCACCACGCTTGTGATTGCCCATAGGCTGTCCACCATTGTGACGGCTGATAAGATTATTGTGATGGACAAGGGCGGCATTGCCGAGCAAGGCACACATAAACAGCTTTTGGCCAAAGACGGGCTTTATGCTCAGCTCTGGGCGCAGCAGGAAAAAGGCGCGGCGCAAATAGCGTAAGAGGCGAGGTTTAAAATAGGTGGTGAATATCTCGGTTTAATATCGAGGCTTAAGAATCGGCTTTCGTGATTTTGTCCATGGCAAGTTTTAGCATTTCGACATTATTGGTTTCCTGCAAAATACCCATTTCTAGTGCAATCAACTTGCCGCGTTGATGGGCCGTGATATCTTTATCTTGATAAAAGCGTTCTTTAATGCGGTGAAATTTAGCGAGCTTAGTTTGGTGCTGGTCCATGCGGATCGTGATCTGGTCTTTGAAAGCGTCAATATCTATCTCGTCCATGGCATAAAATTTGACAAATAGATCATCTTTGATCGACGGCATGCGGACAGGCTTGGATGACCATGACTTTAGAGCGGCACGGCCTTCATCTGTAATGGTGTGGACAATGCGGTTAGGTTTGCCTTGCTGAGAAATTTCTTGGCTTTTGACAAAGCCTTTGAGGCGCAATTTTCCAAGCTCGCGATAGATTTGCTGGTGCGAAGCGCGCCAAAAAAATCCAATAGAGGCGTCGAAATTTTTGGCGAGATCATATCCACTCATGGGACGCTCAGTCAGGCAGACTAATATTGCTTCGGCAATGGCCATATGAGGTGTTCCTAAAGCTCGATAATATAAAAATAAGTGCATATGCACTTA
>JALZUP010000078.1 GCA_023301505.1 Robiginitomaculum sp. | reverse complement strand
TACTATATCTACACCAAAACCAATGATAATCTTCACCACTCTTCACACAAACCTCACTAATCCCATACTCATTGATAAACATGGACGGCAAAGTAGATAGCAATGACCTTTGATATTGAGAAAATTAAAGCCTTTTCGAAATCAGCGGCATCTCGCGAATCCCAAATAGCGATACCGAAAGCGAAAGTAATCGCTATGATCTTTGATGAAATAGAGACAGCATTTTCAAATGGAGTAACACACCAAAAGTATGTTGATGGCTTAAATGAGGCCGGGATGAACATCACTCTTGGATATTTTGACAATTGCTTTTACGGGATTAAAAAAAAGAGAAAAGCGGCAACCACCGGAATGCAAAGCAGCGAATTATCTGACAACGATACCCCCGTCGAAAAAGCAAAAACGACGGCAAAAGAAAACGACAAAAAGCCATCACCAGCGCCCCTGGAAGAAGACTCATTCAACGAAGCTGAAAGACTGGTAGGCTTTCGAATACCCGAATCTATTCGTTCCTGGGTCAAGGTTAAGGACGGCAGAATTGTCACGGTGCTTCCAAATAGCTTAGTGCTCAATCACCAGATAAATAACACTCTAAAAAAGCTTAAACCGTACGAGTAAGATTTAAATAAATCTTGGCTGTTTGGTGGTTGATTAGTCTGAGGCAAACTGATCAACCGATTCTGGTTTGAAGGTGATCACCTTTAGTGTACTGACATATTCTTGGTGAGCATTGTGTAGCCAGTACGCATTTGCTGATGCGTGAGGTATTGCCGCCGACTTCAAATAGTCGGGCACCACATTCTCTGGATGCCACCAAAAAACTTTTTCTAGCAGTATGCACACCCGAGGCACTTCTGTGTAACATCGTGATCACTGATCCCCGACAGGTTGATCAACGATTCTGAACAAGGCCCCTGCCCTACCGTACTTTAAAACGTTATATATAAATCTTAGTTGTTGTTGCCAAGTCAATATCTTCAGACTAATTTCCCGATCGCTATAACTGGATTTTTTTGTTTGCGATATCGTTCGATGAATCTTCAGATTCGGTACGGCATTAACGGAATACACGTTGTTCAGTTTTGCCATGCAACCAGGTCAATTTCTATTGACGGGGGATCGTTGCTGAATACAGTGAGTGGGTTTGTTGGATCTGTTTTAGTGTTTTTTATAAAAATTTATATAAATAAACACAAACAAGGGTGTGTAAATTATTAAAAGGTATTAAAAACTATTGCACTTTACCCGAAAAGGTCAACAAAGCTAGGTTGGGCGGGGCTTGTAGGTGTTTTTAGAAAAATAAATCCGCCCTATACCTCCCACTATTCCGCCCTATACCTCCCACTTCGCCGCCCTATACCTCCCACTTTCCCGCCCTATACCTCCCACTTTTTTATTCTCCGTCTTCGGTTTCACACCATGTCTCGTAATCTGGAAGTTCGAGGTATTCTTTGAGAAAACTATTCTCTACGCCTCGTCGATGTGGTTTGAAAAACTTCCTCGTCTCTGGGAATTCCATCTCCAGTTGTGTCTGTGCCTTAGATGCAATGATGTCGAGCTCTACAGATGTGAGCGTTGATCGGCACTCTTCATAAGAGTTTTGAACGAAAATCTCGTACCTCTGCAACCGTATCTGTTCAGCACGATGAGCGGTTTCTTCCGCGAAATTCTCTAGCCGTTTTTGCTCGCGCCGTCGTTCATCCTTCCATGTCGCACGATACTGCTTAATAGCCGCAAAGGTCCTCATCTTGAAATTCGTTTCACGAGCCTTGAGAATGGCCCAGTTAACGAAGCCTTTAGCATCGGTGAGATTGGCTTCTTCAGACATAATAATTTGCGCAAGCTTTATCTCGGCAGTGACGTAATCCTGATGTGCCCTTTCCACACCAAACCATGAATTATGGAAATGAGCGAGCAGCTCGAAAGAATTATCATCGATCGATTTTGGATGACTGTCTGAATTGTTGTCTTCCTTGGAATAGGACGAAAAATCCAACGGTAATTGTTTGTTGTAAAAGCTACCAAAATCCTGAAAAAAGGCCTCCCCCGGCACGAACTGTACGTTGAAGCCAGTCTTATTGGCATTTGCCGCTACCTCGTAGCTCGCGAGAAGACCTGACGCGACTATCGGGTCTAGACGGGGTGCAAGGTGTTTCCGCTTTACTGCGTTGAGCTCAGAGTGCGGTGTAAGCCCCCCAAGCCAGTTTTTACAGATCGTTGCGTAGTCTTTTTTATACACAAAATTCTTAGACTGTTCTTTGGAATAACGGTAGCTCATGTAACGATATAGAATTCTCGCCATACTGTGGGCGTGAGGTGAAAGAGCGTCAATACGATCCCAGCTCATGCAGAAAAAATAACGGTCGTGAAAAATAAATCCCAGGATAATGTCAGGGACTTTAAGGACGTAATAGTAAGGGGTGCTTTTTCGATCCTCCCGTACGCGGGTGACCTGCTCAATGAAGGTGAATTTAGCTTCCTTCATCCCTAAAGAACCATCATCGTTTGGCATGGACGTGTCGGGATACCAGTAGTGAATCTTGTGATTCTCAAGCTGATCGATAGCGTCGTTAAGCTCTTCAGCCGTTTTACCGCTGTAAGACCGCCGTGAAATTGTCGCCATCTGGCGCATAGAGAGCTTCACAGTGCCGTCAAAATCACTGCCCATGTCAGAGACTAGTTTTTCTAATCCTGTCCACAGCCGATAAGCCAGTGGCCCAGGTTTGGCAAACACGGGGTTGTAGAGAATTTCAAAGCACCTTTCAGTCGGCAAATTCTTGTAGAGCGCCTTGAGTTTTGCCCTTTCAGTATCGATCTCCATGGCTGGAGATTGCTTTTTATTTCTGGCAAAGTTAAAGAACTGGCCTTGGATTTCAGAGACAGGTATCGCTTGATAAAAGGCATCCCGAGCCTTGGGGAGCTTCGTCTTTTTTAGTTCGATGATGTTGCTCATAACAATCCGTTTTTAACTAAATCAATGGTCGTCAGATTGATTTAACAGTACTGAGGTTTTGGATCTTCTGGCTATAAGTGGCTTCAATCGATTGCTCAATGATTTCGTTAATAGGCATGCCGTACGACTGTGCTAATTCATAGATCATTGCTTTGATTTCTGGCCTGACCTTAGTGGCGAGTTGTTCGGTACGCCCCGTTTTTCTAAGAGATCGCCCATCGATAGGCTTTTTGCTGGAGTCAGTCATAAGGTGCATCCCAATCAAAGGTTTAGGCGATACTATATAGTTTCTAGACAGTATCTACCACAATTGCAGATCTGCAATAAACCTGTCCTCATTTGAACGGCTAGCTCAGTGCTACCATGGTAGCGCCCTCCCCCGTTAACCACTGTCTTTATTAGATATTTGGCCCCTTGTGCTACCACGGTAGCATCACCCTTTGGTATCTTTAGTCGTGAGTCTTCCTTCGGTGCTACCGTGGTAGCACGCCATTCTTTCGCATTTGAAACCAAATCAGTTTTTGATCGGGCATACCATCGTGATTCGGGGAAACACCCCTAAGGATAATCATGAAAAAGTCCCTGCTGGACACATTGAACACCACCTCCCGCCATAGCCGCAGTACGGTCGAAGCCGTGCTATCGGCTCGCCGTGGTGAACGGCAATATAAGGAATTCACCCGTACATGGAAAATAAATGCCGTCATTCAGATGCTAGGAACCACAGCGACTGAACTGGCCAGGGTGAGTTCAGATCTAGATATACATCCGACTAAAGTGAGGTACCAATTCGAGTATTCGTTGGATCAAATTCAACGTATCAGACGCCAGATCAAAAAACCTCAGCCACCCAAAACACTGCCAGTCATCTCGGTGATGTCAGGCAAGGGCGGTTGTTCTAAAACCACCTTCGCCGTGTATCTTGCTCAGAAGCTTGTACTCGAAGGGAAGAGGGTGCTTTTTATCGACACGGACCCGCAAGCAAGTGCCACATCAATTGTGCTGGCGGTTAACCCGGATATTGCCTTTGAGCCTGACGATACAATCGCCCCCTTCATGATGGGGCATGACGATGATTTAGCGAGTAAGGCGATCGTCACTGGCATGTCTGGCCTGGATCTCATCCCGTGTTGTCAGGGGGCATCGATTATGGATCTACAAGGCATAGCAGGAGACTCTAACTCGAGTGCCGAGGTCGTGAATCGATTTTGGACATTGCGCGAGCGATTAGCCGAATTTAAGGATCAGTACGATGTATTAATCATCGACACGCCACCAACGGTAACTTTTACAAACATTCGGTGTGCCATTGCCTCTAATCTAATTATTTCGCCCATTGCACCATCAATGACAGATATCTGTTCATCGACCGGGTATGAAAACACGCTCCGAGATTATCTTGAAAGCTTGATGGAAATCGCGCCGGAGAAATCGCTCGGCATCTACGAGAGACGATTTCTAATTTCTCAGTACGATCATCGCCTGCAGTCACATAGAAATTTTGCAGAGCTGATCCGAAAGACGTATCCAACTACCTACGCAACACCGTTTTCGAACTTGGCTGAAATCAGCAATACCAATGAAAACGGCAATACAATCTATGAGGAGCGAACCGCGATCAACAGCAGTGCCACGCGGAAAAAAGCGCTGACGATGCTCGATTTTCTATTTAACGAGGTAATCGAAGATATCGAATCCTTGTCAAAGATGGAAAATACCGAAAAAGAACTTCTGGAGGTAAGTTATGGGTAATACAGCACTGAGCGATATTCTCAATCGCGACGATGTACTCGAACATACTCCGGTCACAGCGAAGCGAGGAGTGAGTACCCATCTTGGGGCAATAACAGATGATTTAAAAGCGCTGGCGAAATCAGATCGTGATCCAACTGAGACGGAAATGGTTGAACTGCATCCGACCGATATTTTGTTTAGCGACAACATCAATCATCGTTGCCAGGATTGGTTATCTGACGAGAATCAAAGCTTTCAAAAACTAGTGCAATCAATAGAGATCGTAGGACAGAAGCTGCCGATCATGGTCCGACCGTTGAGCGGGGGCCGCTATGAGTTGATCTACGGATCTCGACGACGCCAGGCAGCGTTGCATCTGGGGATCAAAGTCAAAGCCATTATAGCGAATGGCGTGTCTGACAATGATGCACATGAGTTAGCAATTCTTGAAAACACAAATCACTCAGGGTTAAGTCCTATCGAAGAGGCGAGGGCGGTGCTGGCTTATAAAGAACGCAATGCTCCCATAGCCGATAAAGAGGTGGCGATTGTATTCACCAAGTCTCGACAATGGGTTGGGTTTCAATTGTCGTTTGCGAACATTGATCCTCTGCTGATCGAGCAATGTTCTAATCCATGGACGATTAGTGAGCGAGCCACCAGAGAACTTAGAGCTCAGTGGATCAACAATAAAGCGAAACGTATTCAATGGACAAAGTCGCTAGAGAAACTTCAGAAAGAAAAGACCAAACTACCGTTTAAAAAATTGCTGGATCATTTAACCGGCGTGAAAAGCCAAGATGGGATCGAAGTTTTAAAGGACAAAGAGGGCAGGGTGATTGCCGAAGTCGGTGGAACATCAACTAAGAACGGCAGACGAATCCGAAGGGTTTGTATTTATGAAGGCTTTAACAAAACCGCTATGACGAAGCTTGTAGAGTCTCTCTCCGAAGACTTTGATCGGTAAACATAGAACCTGAAAGAGTGATGGAAGTTTTCCACGCCTTTCCAAAAGCGTGGTAATTAACAGGCAATCTATTTCCGTGGTAGCTCTCAACACATCGGCTACAGCACGATGTCCAACTATTTTAAGCCGGGCCGCAACAGGTGTGCGGCGCCTTGTTTCCCCCGTCGAAGACCGGACGTGAAACCGACTCTGGATACAGAGAAAAGTGCTTCGTTGACGCCGGTCCGACTTACATTTAGCTATTTGAATTCGAATAATTCACTAGTAGCTATTCCCAAGGCATCAACTATCTGGAGTAGCTTTGCTACCGTTATATTCTTTTCTCCTCTCTCAATTTTTCCTACATAGGCGCGATCAAGGCCTGATTCGTTTGCTAACGCTTCTTGAGAAAGGCCCAATTCTTTTCTTATCCTTCTGATGTTTTGCCCAAGTAATACTATTCGGTGATCGTGCACAAACTACTACCCTCAAAGAGTAGAACTATTAATAAATGCGGCTTATAAGACCACGGTCTATTGTACCCATTATGAAAATAAGCAATAATATAGGAATTTACTAGGTTCAATAAATGACTTTCTATGTACAAAAAACCTGGGAGCAAGAGCTTCCGCTGATTTTTCGAATAGATATGCCCGATACGATGCAGTTTCCTGTTGTTCAGACGCCACTAGCTGGTATCGGCATATTCATTGTTGAAGTAGCAGTGGGGAGAGAGAGTGAAGAAACCTCACGAATAGATCGGTATCTATTCAGCGACACCGATTCAGCGCTATCAGCTATAAAAGACATCGAGACGGTGCGCATTTCATTTCTAGCGCCCAGATACTACGATGATGATGGCGCCTATTCAGTTTCCGATATAGTCGAAATATATGAGGGAAAAGACACGTACGGCCAGAGAGCAACAGTTCTTGTGTGTCAAAATGACCAGCGATATTGCATTTGCTGTGACGACAACGCAGAAGATGAGCTCACTAACCTTCAACTAATATATTGTCAAAAAAATAATTTCCAGAGGCAGGTCTAGTCATTATTCAAATAGGTAAACCCCCAGCTCTGCTGGGGCGACTCGCATAGGTTTTACCTATACCGCGGTATAGGTAGTCTCAGGTCCCGACCAAAAGACAAGACGGTAACCTATGCGAGACCCGAAAAGTTTGTCCCATACACGTTGGGATTGTCCGTACCAAATAGTATTTATTCCGAAAAAACGACGGAAATTGATATTTGGCGATATCCGAAAACATTTGGGAGAAGTATTTCACGAATTAGCGAGGCAGAAGGGGGTTGTGATAGAGGAGGGGCATTTGATGCCCGATCATGTTCACATGTGCTTGAGTATTCCGCCGAAATTTGCGGTATCAAATGTCGTAGGATTTATAAAGGGTAAGAGT
>JALZUP010000077.1 GCA_023301505.1 Robiginitomaculum sp. | reverse complement strand
CATAATCCCTTGGCCGTGGGTTCAAGTCCCACCGGCCCTACCAAAAACCCTCTAAGCTTTTATTTATAAAGGTTTAGAGGGTTTTTTCTTTTCCTTTTTCGAGGGGTTTATTTGTTGAACTGTGTCTAAATTGTGTCTTTGTTCGAGAGTGGTTAGTTTGGGCTGTGACGCGGTCGCAGAGGCCGTCGGCTAAAATTCAGATGTTATCCGTTTTCTAGGACGAATGAAAAAATCGTCACAATTCCAGCTAAGAGTAAACTTGCCGCAATTGTATGAAAAACCCAGCGAATAGCCTTTTGGCAATGGGTAATTTTGCCATAATTAATTTCCCCCATGCGCTTCAGTTGCGTAGTGAAGTCTTTAACAGCGTGATCTGCGCGCCCTCCCTTTAAATAAAGGTTAACCCTCTCTTTGTTATTTTTAGCGTCTTTTTTTTCGTTTGTAGATAATTTAACTTTTTCCCCTTTGTAAGGAATGTAAGGGAAGATAGCAGATGGTTTAGCGCACTCAGGTGCTTTAGGGTTTAAAATTGCGAAAGCATTTTGAATAGCTGAGAAAACAGATAGAGCTAAATAAGCAGTTGCAAGTATTAAGAGTACCCAGAATACTTTATAGCAGAAAAGGTAGGGCTGGTTTTCATCAGGTTTTACAAATGATAAAGCCCATTTGTAAACCGCGAAATCTAATGAAGATAGCGTTGTAATAGCAGCAATAACGGCAGCTGCTTTCTGGTCGATAAAGCGAGCTATAGACTGAGTATGACTATATCCATATTTTAGGTGCTCTATTGTTTGTTCGTAGGATAGTTTATTCATTTGCATTCGGTTAAGTATTTCCAGTTGCGTTGTTTGTCTTGGTGAATTTCATAACATATTTCATCAGTGCCTTTTTGCCCGTGAGACCACTGATTCCAAAGAGGATCCCATTTATCATATTCATATTTATGGCCGAACCAGTGACGATCTAAGATGTATTTAATACAATTAAACATCCAAGGAATGCCTTCGGATAAAACTTCAGATACTGATTTATGATATGATTGGTTATGGGCATGATGCCATTCCAAGGGGTGGATCCAGCAGAGGGATCCATTAGAAGGTAAATAATGCCAGTCCATTTCTTTCTTGATCCAGGATTCTGAGCAAAACACCTCGGGCCTTTCAGTTTTGAGCCTATGGGGAAGGAATATGATTTTGACCTCGAGGCTATATTTAGCATGATCTACGACCCCTGTAATAGCTCTTTTATCAGGTTCACTAGAAACTACCTCATAATTAGCCTCTTGTAGATACTGTTTAGAAATCTCATAAAATTGTTCGCCAATACTTTGCTTATTCTGCATAAGACCTTGGTGTAATACTTACTGTTGATGTTCCTACAGATACGAGACTAGGAACGGGTTTTATAAAGTTTATATCGTCAGAAATCTCTTTCCTTGCTTTAATGAATTCATCTTTTAGACCCTTTTTGAAAAGAGTGGATTTTTCATTATTTACTTTATTGTCGTCCTGAATCACCTCTTTATAAGGCTTTAGTAAATGGTTTCGATCTTCATTGAAAACAGCGAACTCATCCACATTCGGATTCATATCTGTGAAGGCTTGGACAGATCGCCCCATTCCAATGCCTGCCCCGATGATAAAACTTCGATTTGGTGTTTTGACTGAAGAAATAAAGACCGTGCCCGCATGTCGAGAATCGGAGTCTCCACCTGCGATTCCCTGAGCCCAGCCTTTAAAGTCAGATACGTTTGTAACAGTTTCCATATATTCTTCAAAATCTAGAGAGAATTCGATAAGATTCTCCTTCCTGGCTTTATTATAATCCTCGATGTTATGAAAGGTAACTGCTGTCGTGTAGTTGTCACCAGCCCAAGGGAGTTGAACCATACTTAGATTATGTTGATGAGAGAAGTTTTCGGCATGATCCATGATTTGACTAAACTGCAATGCTAGTTCAGCAAGTTGCTCTGGCTGATCATGACAATCCGCAACCGTCTGAGTAAAGCCATCCAAATCAGCCCGCATAACCCAACCAAAGTAGGCAAAGTGTTCTCCTGAAGTAGCATCACTGAAAGGAACTGGTTTTGCCATAGCAAATGTTTGTTCAACTTGTTTCTGAATAGGGCGGTGTAACCCTCTAACTTCTACCTTGTAGTCTTTGTTGGAGAAATTTACTTCTTCTTCAAGCTCACGGAGCCATGGGAGTTCGTTTAGGTCAGTGATAGTAGTCCTCGTGTCATCTTCCCTAAACATAGCAAGGTGTTCTCGTTTGAGATCTCTATCCTCTTCATTTTCTATACTATGCTTCTGGGCGTAGATGAACTTGGCTGGCCGATTGGCAGATTTAGCTAGCGATACCAGAGAAGTTTCCCCACTAATTAGTCTACCTGAGACCAAGAGGGTCATACCAGAATCCATTGCCATTCTCCACCCATACAATTGATCATGTCGTGCTTTTAGCCCTTTCAGCGATCTATGTATCGTTCCGATATTTTGTAGGACTTCCTTTTCCGTTACTGAAGCCTTTCGGTATGCAACATGGAGCATCGTACCTTGAAATTCGAGTAGTAAACCGTCAGTTTGACCTATAATATCATCTACAATTGCTGCCGCCCGGCCAGTAATTTTAAGATATTCTTTAGCCTCGTCTATCTTTGTCGCTCTTTCAAGCGAGTCCTCCATATCCAGTTGAATGTAGAGGTGATAAAATTTTTGAGGGTAAAATATTCTTTCTATCTCGCTTTGTGCGAAGTTGACGATTTTTCTTAAATCGTCCCCTTTGTATTCTTTTAATGTTTTTTTCATAACTGAACATTCTTAGCTAATAGTATGCCAATCGTTTGAACATTTATTTTTCCGGTCCAAACGATTGCAAAGTCCTGGTTTTAAATCTTTAATTATTAAATACGAGTCCATAATGGGGCCTGTCGCTTTTCATCCTTGTTAAAATGTTCATAATGTCACACCTAAGTGTGACATTATGACGCGCTAGTCGCCTTGAAAATGCTTCTTGTAGCGCTAAGGTTAATCAAATAATCAGCTAAATCGATGACTGGTGATTCTTTTTCTTTCCCTTTTTTAAAATCATTCACACACTGCGGTATGCCTCAGATATTGTCTCACGAGATTGAGAGTTGCCGATCTACTCTCATGGCGGTCGTCCCCGTCATG
>JALZUP010000076.1 GCA_023301505.1 Robiginitomaculum sp. | reverse complement strand
CAGGCTTTTTAGCAGCAGGTTTTTTAGCGGCAGGCTTTTTAGCAGCCGTTTTTTTAGCGGCGGCTTTTGCGGGGGCTTTCGCCATATTTATCTCCAGTCCAGACCAACGCATAGAAGCGCGTCTGATAAACACGTTAAACGGCGCACGGCCACTCCCTTTTTCTAGGAGGCCGAGGCCGTTAATTGTCTTTTTGCTGCCGCAGCGGCGCGCATTAGTTTTAACATAGCTTCTGTGTCTTCTGCACGAAGCACCGCGTTCATGCGGTCTCTAAACTCTGCGCGCTGCGCTTCGGCAACGTCTAATTCTTGATGGATAGCAGCTTCACGGAGCCATTCAATCTCGATAACTGCCAAATCCGCGCCGGGCCCAGCAAGGGCTATACCGGTGGTGGCTTTACCGAAGGATGTGAATAGATTTAAAGTCCGCGCTTGTCCATTATCCTCTATATGGGCGCGAATTGCATTTTTATCAACAGCTATTGCGTCGCGCCAATAGCTCATTATGCAGTTTTGTAACGATTTTAGCTCTGCCGTATCAAAATCAAGCTCAAAAAAGATCTCATCGACCGTTCGTAATAGCTCTGGCCACTCTAAAATAGCGCCCATTAAACGCTTCTCGCCCGCTCCGCGCTCCGCATTTTGAGCCTTATATTTCGCCATTCGGGCTTTAAGCTCTGATGACGGCGGAGCATTGCCCTTTTTTTGGGGGTATCCGCTATAGCCGCCACGCCGCGCCCCTTTTGAATAGCTGCCTGAATAGCTGCCTGAATAGCTGCCGCCAAAGGCTTTATCAAAACGCGCCAATAAGGCCGTTTTATATTGCGCGCGCACGCCCTCATGTTTGATCTCAAAGAGCGCTTTAAAAATGCGGTCTTTCAAACCTGCCTTCGCTTCAGGGGTGGAGAGGTCTTCAGCCTCAAGCTCTCTGCGCCAAAGCATATCCACAAGCGGAACAGATTTTTCTAAAACATCGCGCATGGCCTGCGCGCCTTGATCGCGAATAAGATCATCAGGGTCTTGGCCATCACTGAGCAAGGCAAAGCGTAACGTCTGCCCCGGCGCAATGAGGGGCAAAGCCCGCTCCACACTGCGAAACGCGGCGGCAAGTCCCGCGCGGTCTCCGTCAAAGCACAAAACAGGCTCCGGCCCCGCGCGCCATAAAAGGCTAAATTGATCTTCGGTCAGCGCGGTTCCCAGCGGCGCTACGGCATGCTCAAATCCAGCCCGCGCCAGCGCAATCACATCCATATAGCCTTCGGCCACAATTAGGCCGCGCGCAGGATTGGACGGGGCTGAGAGCGCTTTGCGCGCCTGCGGAAACCGGTAGAGCGTGCTGCCCTTATGAAATAAATTCGTCTCAGGAGAATTGAGATATTTCGCCTTTGCATCCTTCTCCATAGCCCGCCCGCCAAAGGCAATCATACGGCCTCGGCTATCAGTAATGGGAAACATGATACGATTGCGAAAGCGGTCCCAAGGCGCACGGTTGCGATCTTCAGGTTCAATCAGCAAACCTGCCTCAATCAATTGCGGTATTTTAGCGCCCTTTTGGACAAGCTCATCGCGCAGCGCGTCAAAACTATCAGGCGCAAAGCCAATGCCAAAGCGCTCCCAATCCGCCTCGGTGAGCCCGCGCCCATGCAAATAATCGCGCGCGGCACGGCCAACATCACGGCGTAAAGACTTAGCGTAAAACTCTTGCGCCGCCTCAATCCAGCTAACGGTCTTTTTATTCGCCGCGGCTTTGCGCTCAGCATCAGGGTCGACGGCTGGCATAGCCAGTCCCGCCATATTTGCCAGAGCCTCAACCGCTTCTGGAAAAGAGAGCCCCTCAACCTCCATTAAAAAGCTTATGCCATCTCCATGACCGCCCGAAGAAAAGCAGTGATAAAAGCCCTTCTCATCATTGACGAAAAAGCTGGGAGTTTTTTCATTGGTAAACGGCGACAGCCCCGCAAATTCGCGCCCCTGCCGCTTAAGCTTCACATGACGGCCGACAACCTCAGACACGCGCACGCGGGCCTTTATTTCGTCTAAAAAGTCATCTGAAAAACGCATAAGGCTCTTTTAATCAGCAAAGCAGCATTAATCTAGCAATTTCATCAAGCCGCGACGACCATAAGCGCCAGCGCTCATGGCGCTACGCTATAATCGATACTCAATCGATTATGGGCGCTTCGCGTCCAAAAAGTCATCTGAAAAACGCATAAGGCTCTTTTAATCAGCAAAGCAGAATTAATCTAGCAATTTCACCAAGCCGCGACGACCATAAGCGCCAGTTTTACAGCGCATCCCACCATTTTAAGCCTCGCTTAACCATAGCATTTGACGGTTCCTTCTTATTATTTTGCTATTTGGGCCACTGCTAACTTTTACAGCTAACTTTTACAGCTAAATTTTACAGCTAAACTTTATTGGGATGGAAACTGGATGGCCTTTACAAAATTTGCAAGCCGCGTAGCGCTAACAGGACTATGTCTGACCCTCGCCTCATGTGGCGGTGGCGGTGGCGGCGGCGGCGGAAGCGTAAATGCGGGATTGGGCCTGCCGCCAACACAACCAACGACGCCAACGCCCCCCGCGCCGACCATACCGACACCACCAACACCA
>JALZUP010000075.1 GCA_023301505.1 Robiginitomaculum sp. | reverse complement strand
TAAATTTTAAACAATAAAAATAGTAACAATGGCACACACTAAAGACATTAAGAAGTTCTTTGAAACGGTTGAGTATGCAACTATGAATGAGATTACCGATGCCCTAGGTATTGCAAGGGGATCTCTTTACCAAATGCAAATGAAACACTTAGTACCAATCGGAACAAAGGAAACAAAAATCATAATCGCAAACGCTGAAAATAATTCACTAGAGCCAATTTACGGAAAAGGAAGTTTTACAAAAAAAGGAAGTATTTAAATTATGGGATTAACGATTGGAGGCAGAGAGATAATACTTGACAAGAGTACACCAATATCTTTGAGTTTAGGGCTTGTAGACTTCTCAGGAGCCCCAGGAGAGCAAATAAATAGCATTAGCTATACAATTAATGTTCCTTATGAATTAAACGCCAGGACGCTCAATTTTGTGGCTGATGTAAACAGTCCGCAAGGATTGAAAAACAGGTGCGGACTATTAGAGGCTGAGATTGATGAAGGGGGCCTATGTTTAAGGGGTACTATTAATTTCATAGACACGAATGTTAGTTATGTAGGAGATAAGACCGTTACCATCGTACAAGGTCAATTTGTTGCTGGATTTTCAGACTTTTTTAGAATGTGTCCGACGAGATTGTGCGACTTAGAACTTGGGCAATTCACATTGTCAAGAGAATTCATAGTGCAAACAATAGCAGATAGCTCACCCTATAATGGGACTAATCCAATATGGTTTCCTACTCTTAATCTTGGTAACTCAATCGCAAGTTTTGAAAATGGAGAAAATGAATTGGCTACACCTTATGAATGCTTAAACCCTACGATTCATGACAAAGCCATATTGGATGCTATTCTAAAGGCTTGCGGTTTAACTTTGTGCAGTGATTTTCTTAATTCAGAGGCATTCACAAGAGATATAAAAACCTTTGGCAATGAGTGTAAGTATTCAGCTCATGTATTAGATGTGGTCCTGCAGTCGCCTCAGACTATTAGCGGTAGTATTCCTGTTTCACTTAGGCCCCCAATAGATCCTAATGCTTTAACAGGAAGAATAGAAACAGACTTTTTAAGAGATGACATTTTAGGATTTACGGGTTTTAGAATTGTCGATATAGATGGGGATACAGATTCATGTTTGAAAATATGTATTAATGTTACTGCATTGGATCCTAACACTCAACTCTTGGTGATTAATGAAAATAGTGAAGTATTAGAAAGTCAGACCCTGGTACTAGGAGAAAACATCATTAAGTATGATTTAGAAAGTGAGCTTTATGATGTCATTATACAGGGCTCAATAGATGCTGATAAATTTGACATCGTAGTTTTAAGGGATAATGTTGAGCTAAGGGAAAATGTCACTTATGATATAGGGCGTTCATTGTCTTGCGAAAAGTCACCCGAGGATTTAATAAGAGGTTGGACAAAACTTCATAACCTGAATTGGGTTTTCGATCCGTTCACCAAGTGCCTTGACGCAAGCCCAAAACGCAATAGCAGCCTAACAAGAGAAGTCGAAGTTGTTGACTCTTGCGATTTTGTCGATAGTATCATAATAGACATAGACAACACAAATAGCCCATTAATTTCAAGTATTGGAAACCTTGATTTAACAATAGAGGGCCCACCAAACCCTGAACTGGAATCATTCTTTTCCAAATGTAATGCAAGCGGAGACACTATTAATTTAGAAAACTTCGCAGTCAATCAGGGAGGGCAGTTCGTGATTGCTAATAGGACCATCATAAGAGGGGGAACGCTGACCATTACCCAAAACGCAAACAATACTAATTACAATATAACGGGGGCGGTCAACAATGGGTGTATATCTGAGTTCTTACAACCTATAAACGGTTTTTATGTCGATAATTCTATTGAGCAATTAAGAATAGGTTGTTGGAGAGAAACGACACGACTGGAAGATCAGACGCTTAATATTAGAGGCTTTTATAATGGTTGTGATGATTGGACCAGTAAAAGGATAAAATCTACTCTGCAGGAGCAATTCAATATTGATGGAATAAACAGAAACTTAATATTCAGCTATTGCGAGTTGGCAGGCCAAGCAGACACTTTTACGGAAGTGCTATGTGATGCCTATCCCGATGCAGAAACACCAGTTAGTCTTGATTGCTTTAGTTCAATAAGCAGTGCACCCTATACGGTTTATTTGAAAGGTGCAAGAGTACAAGAGGAGGGAGAATTAGATAGATTCATTGCGACTGTTGCAAGTCAGGAGGATATAGATACATCAATTGAAGCAGAAGCAAACGCTGATCCTGCATGGAACGGAACACAAAGATTTGAAGCAGGGATTGACACCTTCCCTTTTGTTATTATTGATGATAGTATCCCTACCCTATTTGAAGAGCCAAACCAGAAGCTTTGCACTGATAAGATGATAAGCTTAACTAAGATAGGTCCTAGGCCTGGTCAATGGTTTTTAAGAAACACTTTAAACTTCAGAGGAGAAGATCAAGCATTACCTCAATACGGATATTCAGAGTTTACAAAGCCATGGAGTGAGTTAGTGCCTACCTATTACGGTAGAGACATTGAGCTATATAACAATGGAGTTATGCAAACGGCTGAATTTCTACTTGACATTACAGATGTGGCAGACTTTAAAAGCTTGTTCCAAAAGTTGAAGTATTACGAGGATAGTATAACCGGCAATGGCCAATTCATTTTAGATAGGTTAGATATTGAGAATATTCGAGCAGATAAGCTAGTCGTCTCAGCACGCTTAATAGGAGACGGCAAATAAGCGTCCGTATGGACGGATAACACATAATTAAATAAAATATGAATTTAAATAATAAACGTGATGACCGATAAGAGAGTGAGTAAGAGAGGAGGAGAAACGAAATTAAGCGATAAGCAGCGAAAGTTTTGTGAGGAGTATGTAGTAGACTATAACGGTACAAAGGCAGCTGAGAGGGCAGGATATAGCCCCAGGAGCGCAAAAGAACAAGCTTCTGTACTACTAACAAAACCTAACATTCAACTTTATATGCAAGAGCTAAAGGAGAAGGCCGCTGAACGCTTAGAAGTAACCGTTGATGATATAACCGAGAAGTTTAAGGAAATCGCTTATTCGTCCGAGGAGAGAACAACGGATAGAATTAAGGCACTAGAGAACATTGCTAAGCGTCTCGGGTACTATGAGTCCCACAATAAGCAGAAGAATTCAGGCGTAACTGAGGACTTTTCAAACTTTACTGATGAAGAGCTAGAAGCATACATGAGATTATTAAGAAAAAAAGAAAACAAAAACGATGAGTAAGCAGATACCAAAACTAAATCCAAGCTTTTACCCTAATGTAGAATTCTATAGGAGGGGTCAATATGGCAAGATGTTATTCTATGATGAAGGGCAAAGTACTTATTTCAAGCTTCACCCTAAACAGATTGAGGCACTGGTGTATTTCAATGATGACTCAGTTACTTACTTAGGATTCGGAGGAGGAGCCCGAGGGGGGAAAAGCGCCGTTATTTGCGTTGCGTGCTTACTTGAGTGTTTCGTGTACCCTGGTGCTAGGTATCTAATAGGTAGAAGAGATTTGCAGCAAGTGTACGGCACTACTTGGAAAACTATGATAGGACTATTTAAAAACTTCGGATTTATAGCAGGGGTTCACTATGTCCACAACCAACAAAAGAATGAAGTAGTATTTTTCAACGGTTCAGAGATAATTCTTAAGAACTTAGAACTATTACCACGAGATCACGATGCTACCGCTTTCGGGTCGCTTGAGATTACCAAGGCCTTCATAGATCAGTCTGAGAATGTAGAGTTAAAGATAATCTCTAAGATTGGTGAGCGTGTCGGCTCTCATTTAAACGAAAAGTACAATATCAAAGGAAAAGTACTAGAGTGCTTCAATCCATTAAAGCAATCACATATAACATCGAGGTATTGGCTACCTTATAGAAATGATACTGAATCCATAACTAAGAAGTTTGTGAGGTCTTTAGCTTCTGATAATCCAAGTCCGGCGGCTCAGAGATGGGTAGCGGATAGGATTAAAGACTATCAAGACGGCACTATGTCGGAGGCTGAATATAGGAAACAGGTACTAGGAGACTTTGAGACTGTAGAAGATGAAACGGCTTTAATTCAGAACGGGGCACTAGAAGCTGCATTCACAAATAAGGTTGAGAAAGGAATAAGGTGCATGACTATTGATATAGCCGGAAGTGGTAAAGATTCATTAGTTATTGTAGCCTGGGATGGCAGAAGCATATTAGAAATGATTACCGATGCTAGCAAAATAAATACTGACATCATAAATAGGTTGGTGAGAGTGTACAAGGATAAATACAATATCTCTGTTGACAATATAGTCTTCGATGCTGATGGCATTGGAAATGCGCTTGGGGGAGAATTGGCAGGGGCTAGGAGATTTAATAATGGTTCAACAAACTATAGGACTAAATCAGGAGGCTTCAATAATCTAAAGTCCTATTGTGCATTCAAGTTTGCAGAGAACTTAAACAAGGGGCTTTATAGCTTTAAAGAGTGTGGTCAACATGAAGAAAGAATAAGAAGGGAGCTGCCTTTCCTGATGCGTAAGAATAAGCAGAATGATGTGAGTAAGAAGGCAATAGTCACAAAGGATATTATTAAGAAAAAGCTAGGTCGCTCACCTGATGTATTGGATGCCTTTATAATGAGGGAGTTCTTAGATGATAGAGCGACAAATATTGATCATGGCTTAGATAATTTTGCACATATAGAGCGAAAGGTTATCCATGACTTTGAGTATCTACAAGATGACATCATACATGAGGATTTTAGTGATCCAAATATTGGATAAAGATTTAATTAAAAAAACAGAAAAATATGGA
>JALZUP010000074.1 GCA_023301505.1 Robiginitomaculum sp. | reverse complement strand
CTATACCGGCTGCACGCAATGGCGTCGATGGAATAAACGGCGTCAATGGGAAGGATGGGATCAACGGCACAGATGGTGTCGATGGAGCTAACGGAATCAATGGCGAAAACGGCATTGATGGAAAAGACGGTACAAATGGCATTAACGGAGCCGATGGCGAGGATGGCCGTGATGGCGAGCAAGGTCTAAAGGGTGAAGACGGAGCCGATGGCAGAAATGGCGATGATGGCGAGGATGGGCTAAATGGACGCGACGGCAAGGATGGGATTGATGGACTCAATGGCGCGGCCGGAAAAGACGGTATTGATGGCAAAGACGGCAACGATGGCCGAGATGGAATCAATGGACTCAATGGGTTAAGAGGTGACGTTGGGCAAGCTGGATCTGATGGGCGCGATGGATCTAATGGGATTAACGGCACCAATGGCACTGACGGGAACGATGGCCGCGATGGAGCTGACGGAAAAGACGGTCGAGACGGTCGAGACGCTGGCGCAGGTGGAGACGGATTAAACGGCTCTGATGGCGTTGACGGACGAGATGGTCAAGATGGTCGTGACGGCATAAATGGATCTGACGGCGCTGACGGCATTAACGGCATTAACGGGCAAGACGGCGCTGATGGTCAGAACGGCAAGGACGGTGAAGATGGTCAGGATGGCACAAACGGACGAGATGGAATTGATGGATTCTCACCGACAATTGATGTTGAACAGTCGGGCCAAACCATAACGTTTAGCGTCACTGATGCGAGCGGAACAACGGACACGCCGATAACAGTAAGCTCTGGCGGCGTCAATGGTTGCTGCAATGAAAATGCTTTGCTTGACATAGTTAACGGAGAGCTTACGCTTTTGGTAGAGCAGTCAAATGGTCCTGATATAACTGCAAGCGTGTCTCTTCCCGCATCGACTACAGGGCAGGCAGGTCCAACACTGCAATCAACAGACTACGTTGTATCAGACGCTAACACGCTTGATTCAACACTGTTAGTTCAGCACGAATTAACAGACGGCTCAGTGATTGATCTTGAGATAGCAGGCTCAGACATTATGAGCCTCATATCAGCGTTCTTTACGTGCGATACAACAACTGACCCTAATGCGCCTTGTAGATCATACGAATCATTGCAAATAGATGGTCAAGAGATTTGCGCATTGCCTGCATACGAATCACCTACAGGCTGTCAGACATGGTGTGCCAGCACTGTTGACGGTCAATATTTTACAGGTCTTGGGCAGATCAGAGTAACAACTAATACCGGTAGGTGGTCAGTAGTTTGGCCTGATGGTACTAGCCAGACAGTGAACTCTGGCAGCACGGCTTCATTTAATTTTGATGGCACAGGTGGTGACTTGACTATATGCACTGAAGACCCATGCGCAACAGTTGCTAAGGGTGATCTGGTTATCACGCCTAGCGCTTTGCTTGAATCAATAACAACTAAAAACTGCGGCTGCTAACAAAATGGGCAACAAAAATCCAACTAGTCAGATGAGTAATTCAAGCAACTCTATTACGAGTGGTGCCTCGTCTGACGCTGCAATACTTGAATGCCTTGCAGAGCTGAAGCTATTAAGCGCAGCTAATAACGACGCAGTTGCTCTGGCGCAAATAATCAGCCAGATGGAAGCGCTTGTTAAGTCAAGCAATGACCAGATCGATTCTTTAAAGGGTCTGTGCGACAAGCTCCTAAAGCAGATTGAGCAAGACGCCCAGTCAGGCGCGGAAAAGCTCGACGCCCTAAAAAATATTAAAGACCTTTTAACTTGCCCCCCTGCCACATCGCGTGGCGTTCTAACCACTTGGTAAATAAGATATGTCTCTTTGTAAAGATTTTGAAACTGCGGAAGTTTGCGCAACAGCAGCCGACGGCACGCGAACAACTTACGTTGCTCACTATGAGTACGGCGCAGGTGTTCGTGACGAAACAACAGGTATAGCTCCCACGGTATTAGTTGCTACTCGGTACGCAAACGCAGACGGCTCACCTGTTGACCTAGATGCCTCGACAGTTACGGCAGGCGCGTGCCCTGTATACCAGCCAGATATTGAATTTGAACGTTTATGCGATGTGCTTCCAGATGGAAACTTCACAGAGTTCCTATGCCGCACTATCACTTCCTTTGACGCGGCTGGCGCTGTAATCGATCCAGCTCAGATCACTTATTTTGAGCTTGACAAAGTGACGCCTTACACACCTGTTGGCACTGTTGGACCTTGCCCTGATTGCCCACCTGCGGTGGCTCAAGGCGTACTAACTAGCTGGGGCGCATAAGCCATGAATTGCCGAGACTTACAAACACAGGCGGTATGTCTTCGGGCGGCTGACGGTACGAAAGTCTCGGCAGTTGCTCAGTATGAATACGGGCTGGATGCATCATCAGTGATGTTGAATGCATCCACTCGTTTTACAGATGCGACAGGCAATGTTCTTTATGATCTTGCTAACTTTGATGAAGTAACTGTCGGAGCTTGTCCTACTGAGGTTGAATGCGTTGAGTCTCAAGAATGGACTTACAGCATCGATAACACAGGCACCACCACTCAAACACATGCATTGCTATGTATAGGGATTAGCGACGGCTCTACAATAGATATTGTCCAAAGTGCTATTGGCCCCAATCAATGGACTCCTCAAATGCAAGAGTGGGGCGTTAATATCCAAGCCGCCGCAGACGAGGCGGGGTTGCTATGGTTTGTGGATGTGCGATTCAGATCCCCTACCGATCCGAGCAATCTTAACGGAGGTGGAGGTTTTTTAGGGCCGCCTAGTTTGGCAGTATCTAATCAGCTAACTAATATGCTTTTTCGATATGTCAACATCCAGATATGCCCCGGTCAGCCTGTACCTGTGAGCGCTGTTTGGAAACAATTGGACGCGCCCCAAGGTAATGTCGTGCGCGAAATTAACATGACTACAGACGGCGCTGTGTTAGGGCCGCTACAGAGATTCTGGATGTGCTCGGAGTGCGGTCGAGAGCCTGTGTGGTACTTGGAGGATGGCGTCACTAAGGCTACCGGTGGTCAGATACCTAATTGCTGGGAGCCATGCGGCACTATAACATTGACCGAATCCCCTCCAGACAGAGACTGTCAGTTTTTCTTTGCCGAAGCCTGTGACAATGTAAACGAGCCTGACAATGACGACAACTGGGTAGCACTAGTCACCAGACGAGCAACAGTGTGTTCTGGCGAGCAAATAGCCGTTGATTATTTCGTGCCAGACAGTAATGACCCTTCTGCGTTAGTGAGTTATGAGCTTATAGGCGAGTTTGTTGATTGCGATACAGGCGAGCCTGTCGAGTTACCTCCACAACCTTGCGAGGACTTTGTTTCACTAGGAAAAATGTGGCACTTGAATGTTCCAGAAACAACCGGAACTTTGGTCGAGTGGTGGGCAGATCCTAATGGCCCCATGTCCGGCACAGGTGTAGGCCACGACAATGTGAGCAATATTTTTACCAATACGGGAACGACTATGGAGCACGCTAGTGGTCCAGCAGATCGTTCGTATATCTCACCTGTGTTTTCAGTAGAAGGAACTAATGCTTCGGATTTCCTTACTGGCATGGGTGGATTGGCGAATTCTGACACTACAGGAACAGACCAAGGCAAATTGTCCGCGTACTTTTTCTTGCGAGAAGATGCACAGCTACGCGACGGCGGGTCACGCACAGGTGAACGCGGTGGATTGTGGCTAGACGAGTGCTGCACAGGTTCGCTTGAGCTGGTAGAGGAGCGCACAATCGATACAACGGCTGACGAGCGCGGCGTGTTTGACGGCACGGTAATACCGGCAGGTATTCACTACGGCGAAGCGCTTATATCTGACTTGTCTGCATGGTGGAATTTAACGCTAGAGGCCAGCTTAGACGGCGGCGCTACTTACGGCCCTTTGATCGGCTACGATATTAAGCCAACTATGGAGCAAATTCCCGTAATTAAGTGCAAGGATTCTGGCCTTTTACTGAACGCCATTACCGATGAAGTGCTAGACCCTGAGAACTTGTTCTGCGAGAACCCTTGCAGCTCCGACTCTGGGAACACCCCTCAAACGCTTCGGATTGCAGCGTAATGGCTGATACTATTGAAAAGGTAGAAGCACAAGGATGCTTAATAGATGAGGCTACGTTTAAAGCCTTATTTAGCAGACTATGCAGACTTGAGGGAGTCAGCACAAAACTTTGGTCGGGCAATTTTAATCAGCCTGACATACATGCCGACAACCAGCCTATCAATATAGACGAGACTCGTTCCGACGCTGGATGGTCTAAGGCTGGCATTAACGGAATGCAGTTCACAGGCTCCCCTGATCACGTTCAGATCGTGGGGCACCATGTTGCTGAAAATGATGGAAGTCACTGGGCGCACCCTCATATACGGGTCTTCAGGAACGATATAGAGATTGCTGAAGGCGCTGTTATTCACATGGATAATAGCGTTAGCTACTCAGGACGAGCAACAATCAACATATCGTTCATTGATCCTGAGCCCGGTGTAGATCCGCTCTACACGTTTGTGTCATTTGTGGACGACAATCGAACAATGGATAACCCCACCATTGTGGAGCTGTCACCACTGACCTTAAAGGCGTTTTGCACCGATGGACAATTGGAGAACTCTGGCGGGACGCAAACAGGCCCATCACTAGGCACGCCAGCAGGGGATCAACTTAGATCGTTCAATTTCCAAGACGGCAACGGCAATGCGCCGTTCAACTTGCAAGTGGCAGTTAATGGAAACGGGCCAACGAATTGGCAGGCAGTTACACCGCCAGTTCCGTACGCCACTATTCCTGATTTACAGGCAGGCCCGTACACGCTTGAGACTTTTGATAATGGCGATGGAGCGTATACGCACGTGTTCACTGGCACTCAACCGCTAACGAACTTTACCAACCTTGAAATACGTGGCGGCGTTCCGTCACCTGCTGGACAAGGTGGCTCTGGAAACATTGAGTTCTTCATACCATGATCGATGAGTTTAAAGATTACATCTGGCTTGTTGCTGTGACCATAGCAGGGGCCACTGGTTGGTTCACTTTGAAGTCTCGCGTACAGGCAACTGAAGTTGTTGACGACGGACTTGATAAAAGAATTCAGGCTCTTGAGAACGCAAAGCCGCCAAAAGTTGATCTTAGTCAAGTAGCTAAACATGCGATGGCGATTCAGCGATTGGAAATGACTAACGAGAGAGCCGATGAGCAGCGTGAGAACCTAGCCAAGCTCATGGAAAGAACTCAATTAGCGCTGGATAGACAAGCCACGAAGCAAGATGAATTCCAGAAAGAAATGCTCACAAGTATGACGAAGCTTTCAACGGAACTGCAAGAACGCACCAAGTCTTCACAAGGCTAATAAGTTTTGGTCGGCTTGTTCTCTCAGGGTTAGCCCTGACAAGCCACACTTAAGAAGGGCAACGCCGCAAGTCGGCCAAATTCAAACGAGGTTATATGATTGAATCGGAAGTCGCAAG
>JALZUP010000073.1 GCA_023301505.1 Robiginitomaculum sp. | reverse complement strand
GTGGCTTTCTGCAGGGAAAAGCTCTCTATTATTGGAACTGAACCGATGTCTGATCTAACTTCAAAGAGGGTCTGGTGGCTACAGGGACGGGGTCCCGTGATACAGGGACGGGGTCCCGTGGGGGGACCCACGGGACCGCTGCAGGGAGGGGGTCCCGTGGACGGTGGATTGCATTTCTGTGAGGAAAGCGATGAAGAAAGCGACAAGGAGAGCGACAGGGAGAGCGACCTCCCGGACGGGACCCTGTCCCTGACATAGATGAAATCCCGCCCAGCGCTGCTTCAGGGTCCAGCTCTAGAAGGAACAGATGCCTTGGATCCTTGTCGTCACCAATGCTTACAGCCTGTCCTACGTTGGGGATGGTTCTGGCAACCGGAGGGAGTCTCGGCCTTCAAATCGCAAATTTAAATTTGGTCTTGTTCTTGTGCCGCGCGCCAACAGTGGCCACCACGAGATGACCGACAATGGTTGACAATCAAAGTAAACGGCGGCGAACTTTAGGTCCCTTCCATGACAGCCCTCCCCGAAACAGACCCGCGCCCAAAGCGGCCCCGACCCCGTCTGAGACTGCCGGAAGTCTGCCAACCCCGCCCGCGCGACCTGAGATTCTGCTCGTCGATCTAACGCCCGTCGTCCCGTCAGGCCCCGAGACTCAGTCGTCGTCTGTGGTGCCCGGGAACCAAAGCCCAGACACCGCAACAAAGGGCAACGAATTCTCCGAAACTGCCCCCAAGAAGCAGCTCGCGGCGCCTAAAACCGCCACTGGGAAAACTACGAAGGCATCTGCGCCAAACAATCCATCTGAAGCCACTGAGACCGTACCTGATCCCCCTAACCCCCAACAGGTTCCCGAGACCGCATCCCGGCCGCTGGGGTCCGCATCCCAGAAGCGTAAAGCTACTTCTCGGCATTGCAAAACCTCGTCAAACGATGTCGGGACCCCGTCCCAGGGCCCAGGGACCCCGTCCCAGGTTGCCAACACTGCGTCCGAGCGGGTCGGGTCACCGTAGAGTTTACATTTTTCACTTTCGGCGCAAATTAAACGCTTCTTTCGCACTATTTGTTATCTTCCTGCACTGCTTGAAAAGATATGCACCCCGGTGGGCTCTTCGCATTTCTTCTTCGTTCTCAAGATCTAAATCTTGTTCGAAGACTTTCTGCATAACGTTAGCACTGATGCCGGAGACAGCCGATGCTTGTATCGCGACTGCATCTATTCCTGCCACCCCTCTTCGTAGATCTGCAGCAGCCATCGAGTGGGCTCTTCTCGGCTTATGCTGAATGACCCCTGTATGCCTTGACCGCATCACCAGGGAGGACCCCTCTTCTAAACACTGCCTGACGAGCGATTCATTGTGCTTGAGATTAACATCCTGCCTGCGTGACCCTACTGCGGAATCGCGGGACCGAGGCACAACTGCTGAAGACGCTCTCGTAACAACAGGGGACCCCGTCCCGGATCCGCGGGACCCCGTCCCGGATACGCGGGACCCCGTCCCGGATCCGCGGGACCCCGTCCCGGATCCGCGGGACCCCGTCCCGGATCCGCGGGACCCCGTCCCGGATCCGCGGGACCTCGTCCCGGACTTGTATGAGATTTTCTGGTCTGCTCGAGGCGTTTTTCCTGCGCTAGATTTCGTTTTGGAGTTTCCTCTTGCATGGGTGAGCGAGTCTTTCTTGTTTGACGCAGTGACGATCTCGGTCTGCTTGTCAGATTGGCCAGATCGGGACGCCATATTGATACGTTGGGGACTTGGAACACCTGTGAAATTCGTAGCTGAGATTCACTTATAAGGTGAGTTCCAACCACGAGATACACTTCACACTGCACTAATTTGGAATTTTTTAAAAATTATGCTTTTCGGAGGGGCAATTTTTAGACGAGTATGCGGTTCGTAGAATAGCGAGTATAAAACATCTCAAACGGTAATTAGATTAGATAGGGTAAAATCACGATTAGTGGGCAATTATGGAAGAAGTAACAACTTAGTAAGCGAACTTATCAAAATTAGCAGTTCAGTACGCTGGGGCGCGATGACATGCACATACTTCGACGACATTTGCATTACTCGTTTGCTTAAATATTCTTCCTCGTCTCGGGAGTCACGGCCCACCCGCCGGCCGGCAGCAATTCAAACACAACGACGTTAAGCTCTGGCAACAGGAAGAACCAGGCAAATCGTTTCAGACAGGTATCGAAGCCCGACGAAGTACGCATGGAGCCGGAGACGTGAACAAGCACCAACGCGTACATCAGCACAAAAGAGCACAACAGAAAAGCACCTCCCTCGCATTCAAACGACCTCGTTTGTTTTTACACAAATCATGGCACTGCTACACGCCACGTACAGGCAGCCAAATAGCCGTGAGGTCGCCATGGTGCGGCTGCGGAGCGATGACATGCCCATACTTCGACGACATTTACATTTGTCGTTTTCTGAAATATTCTTGCTCGTCTCGGGAGTCACGGCCCATGCGCCGGCCTGCAGCAACTCAACGACAGGCAAATCGTTTCAGACACGTATCGAAGCCCGACGAAGTACGCATGGAGCCGGAGACGTGCACAAGCCAAGGCGTACATCAGCACAAAAGAGCACAA
>JALZUP010000072.1 GCA_023301505.1 Robiginitomaculum sp. | reverse complement strand
GGTTTTTGGGTGAATTTTTTGGCAGCTTTTTTGGCAGACTTTTTGTTTGTCTTGGAATCTTTCTGAAAGGGTTTTTTGAAAAGGGTTTTAGAAACCGCGCGATCAGATATCGTCTCAGCATCGGTGCTGACAAAGAAACTCTGGCGCAGATTTTTTAAAATATCACGCGGATGAAACAGCCAAGGCGGCGCCTTTTGCCCGCTTGGCTCTAGCGCATTTTGCAACAGGCCTGACAGGCGGGCCAAATCATCATCAAGCGTTTTTAAAGCCTCGCGCATAGGCGTCTTTGAGCGCGCCAAAGATTTAGACGCACGCTCAGATTTAGACGCACGCTCAAGGATAGGAGAGAGGCGCTCACTCGTCTCATGGTGATTTATCTGATCTGAATTATCTGTGTCGCTCATGACGGCCTAGCCAAAATTGCGCCATGACCCCAATATCATGGTTAAGTTGGCCTTAATGTGGCAGTCAGGTCTTAAAACGAAGTGAAGATAACCCCGTTTTCTTCAGCCCTTTATTTCAAGGTCGCTATAGATTTTAGCCGCCCTTAAATTGGCACCTCGCCTTCACTTGGCGCGCTTTCTGCGGCAATAGCTTCGCGTTTATTTTCGCGCACAGGGCCAAAGGTTAGCAGGGTTGTCCCAACTTCATCTTTTAAGCTTTGTCCGCTTTGTAAAATCTCAATCCCCCCATCGGGTTTGAGCGCCAAAATCGCGTCAACCTCATCCTCATTTTCTCCCATCAAATCAGACAGGCGATATTCCTCTGATAATGTGGTTGAGCGAAACCGCCAGCCACTCCACCAATCTCGCGTTAGCGAGTCAAATGTGCGGCCCCTCGTCGAGAAGGTGCGCCCTCTGGAGGTAAAGGTAATTGAGCTTGGATCATGCTCATCCTTATCTTGGCCAGAGAGCTGGAACACGCGGTGACGGCCAAGCTCTGGCGCAAATTCAACACAGACAAGCGCATTATAAGCATCATTAGGCGTCACGGCGATCAAGTTTTGGAACTTCGTATGGTCAAGACGGTGATCTGCATTTTCAGACAAGACTTCACCGTAAAAAACACGGTGGCCATCAAGACGCGCGCCGCTCAAGCGCCGCCAATTTGTATCCGCTACCGTGACCTCAATGCCGTTTTTCTTAAACGCTTTAGCCAGGCCCAATGACCAAGGATTAGCCCCAACGATCAACACGCCTTCTTTGTTCTCCGTCGCAAGGCCTAATAATTTAGCCAGCGGCGTCACAGTAAAGCTTGATAATAAAACAGTCGCGAAAACGAGCGCGAAAGACAGGGTGACAAAGACCGCGCCATCAGGGCGGCCAATCGCCACCATCTCGGTCGCAAAAAAGCCTGCCACAGCCACGGCCACAATCCCGCGCGGGGCAACCCAGCTAACGATAAGCTGTTCTCTCCAGTTAAGACCAGAATAAGCTGTACCGATAAAGACGGCAACTGGACGGACAAAGAAAATCATCGCCGCGACAAAAGCAAAAATGTGCCAATCTTGGTAAAAACTTTGAATCACTTCTGGGGTCAGTGTCGCTGTCAAAATAACGAAAACGCCCGACACCAGTAAAATCGCAATATTTTCTTTAAAGCGGCGCATTTCCACCATGGCTGCATATTTCGTATTGGCCATAGTCATGCCCATTGCCGTTACTGCGAGTAGACCCGTTTCCTCGCCCAGCTCATTGGCCAGCACATAGATCAGTAACACCCAAGCCAGCACGACAGGCGCTTTGAGATATTCGGGAATATGGCCACGGCGAAAGGCCCAAGCCAGACCATAGCCAGAGAACACGCCCACAACCGTGCCAAATATAGCGGCGGCCACCAACATGCCAAAAGCAAATTGCAGGCTCTCCCCCGCAGCGGTAAAGCGGATATATTCATAGGCCCCCACAGCCAAAAGCGCGCCTACAGGGTCATTCACAATGCCTTCCCATTTGAGCACATTTGCAGGGCGTTCGGCCAAATGAGCTTGGCGCAAAAGCGGAATAATCACAGTCGGGCCCGTCACAACAAAAAGGCCGCCTACCATGGCCGAGAAGTCCCAAGACAGCCCCATAAGATAATGAGCGCTAAATGTGCCTAATATCCACGCGATGGGACAGGCAAATAAAACCATGCGCCGCACAGGGCGCGAACTATCGCGCAGCTCAGAAAACTTCAGCGTCAGGCCACCCTCAAACAGGATAATCGCCACAGAAATCCCGATAACCGGGCGCAGCAAATCTCCAAAATCATTAACTGGGTCCAGCCGAAGCGCGCCAATCAAGCCATGCAGCCAGTCGCCAAGAGGCAGAGTCAATAAATAACCCAAAAACGGGCCAAAAATCAGCCCCGCAATCGCCATTAAGACGATGGCAGGTTTTTGTAACCGCCATGCTAGCCATTGCGCGCCAATACCAAGCCCGCCAATAAGCGCCATTTTAAACGGCAATAAATGAACAATGTGAGATGCAGTGTCTGCCATAAGTGACTGGCCCTGTATTGGTTGTGATGTATTGGTTGTGACTATGTATTGTGGTGGTGATTATAAAAATTCAACATAAATTATGCTCGCATGAACAGCGTTACTCTTCTGCAATCGGGCGCTGAATGTCAAACCCGATATCACTATTGCCGTAGCTTCCGTGATCATAATGGTCAATGCGGCTTTCAAACCAATTGAGCAAATGTTTATAAAGGCCTTCATAGGCGGTTTTAAGATCCGCATCATTAAAGGGAAGCTCAAAAGCAAATTTCTTCTCTTCATCAATTTGAAGATAGATGCGCTCTCCCTCTTTGCGGCAATGCATTACAAGGCGCATATAATCTCCTAGATCTGACACTTGTATAGCTAGGCCAAAACTAATCGGCTCAAGCGGCAAGAACCCCTTACCAGAGACAGAAAAAGCCGCAGAGCCATAATCTGATGACCCAAAAGCCCCTGTGGCTGGAACTAAAAACACGCAATTTTGGCCTGAATCGAGATATTCACAAAGTCCATCGCGGATTTGTTCCGCCACAGAGCGAATTTGTGCGTAATTATCAAAGCTGCGCAGGCCATAAGCCTCTGCTTTGGCCTGAATCAGCGAAAGCCGCGAGGGCGTAGCAGAATCGGTCATATATATCCTTCAAGACAGAGCTAAAAGCCCAGAGAGAGCCAAAGCCCATCAAAGCTAGCTCTCCCCAGCAAAACCAATTTACTCTATAGCGTTATTTTCTCCCCGATTGGAAACAAATTCTGGACGCCAACTGACATGAAATGCAGCCATGCCCTTTTATAGGGCATAAGTCACTTATTTTGCCTGCACCCTTTTTCCACACCCTTTTGCCCACACACTATGCGCCTAACGGCTCGGCAATTGTCCTCTACCTCCTAATTGCCGCCTATTGCCCGCTCACTTAGCGTCTGGCACGAGAATTGCTTCACTCTTCGCTTAAAAGATTATGCATGAAAGCTACGGCTATTAGGAGATTGAAAATGAAGCGTTTAACAGTAAGCTGTTTAGCAATTTGCGCTGTAAACCTATCTGGCTGTGCCCAGATTGTGAACTTTGGCGATATTCTCTGGTCAGAAACAAAATCTAGGACTTTGAGCGGCACAGATAAGCTTATGGCCGCCTTGCGTCCGCGCAGTGAGCGCAAAGAGCCTATCTTTATTACTGATCCCGTGATCGCTGAATATGAAACCGTTCACACGCCTGCCTTTAATAATAAGACAGCCATTGATGTCGTAAATCGCGGCCATGCGAGCCTTCAGCCGCGTCCAATTAATGGGCTTGAGCCATTACCAGCCTATCCGGATGAGCGCCCCGCCCACACACAGCTCGCTCATGCGCAAGCAATCCAAACGCAGCCCATCCTCGCAGGCGGCCCGGCGGAGGCCTATAATATTTATAAAAACATACCCGCCCAAACTAGCTATAGTCAGCCTGTATCCACACGGCCTATAATCACACAGCCCGCCCCGACATATTCAAATCAGCCTAACACGCAATATTCCTATGCCAACACAGCCTCCCATCCCGTTACGTCAGCAGCCCAGATAGCTCAAATGCCCGCTATATCTCAAGAGCTTCCTGACCTGTCTTATGTCAAACTATCTGGACGCATATCAGCGGATGATTGGCAAGACTGTGAGGCCCAAGCTGGCGGCTATATCTTAGCCGATAATGCAGGCTTTCGCCTGCGCCCTGATTTTGACTATTGCATGCGGGCAAAGGGCTATGTGCCCGAAAGCGAGGCCGTCAGTTTTATGGAAGCACAACTTCTTCCATAGATCATTATCGTAAACCTTAAACAGGCTCGCGTCCTCCTTTTCAAGTCAGCGAGCCTAAATGGGGCGGATAGCTTAAAGCGGCTGTGCGCCCCAAATCATTTTTTGCGGAACATAGCCTTGATGTCCTGTATCCGCTTTAACTTTGCACCACCCTAGCTCGCAAGCCTCAAGCGTGAATAAGCTATCCTTTGCCGCAATTGCACGCGCCGACGCGCTCTCGCGCGGCTTAGCGCGCAGCATAATTTCTTGCAAAGCAATCACCGTACGCCGGCCATCAAGTGTGCGCTTATGCATCCAGCTCTCATCCCCGTTTTGGTCGCGCACTTTTCGCCAAAACTCCGTCTCTGCAACAATAATGACAGGCAGACCGCTACGGCTATAGCGCCACATAACGGGATGGTTTTGACTGGGGCCTGAGCGTCCATTTACGGCTCCATATTTAAGAGAGACATAACGCGGCACTTTAAAACCAGATGGCGTGTCATTGGCGGAAAAACTGCGCTGTTCACTGCGCTCTGGCATATTCGCGTCCGCGCCCTGAGGCTCTAAGCTAATTGCTGCGGGCGTGAGATATGGATTATCTGCTGCATTATCTGGTTGATGAGCGCTGTCTCCCGCCCCATCGATAATGGGACCAGCCGCAAATAGATTTGGCGCGCAAACTCCCATGACAAGAGCAAAAACCGTGCTCACAAAACACGGATATACACATTTTTTGATAGAATTCACCCAAACCACCATAATCTCGCCCCATATTATCACCGCCGATTTCGCATATTCAGCTAAACACAGGGTTAATAAGGACAAAATAATTATAGCTAAGTTTTACTTAAGACCCCTCCAAAAGGGGTGTTAGGCTATTTTTAAGCTTGTATTTTTTGCAAAGGCGCGCATGTTTAGGCCTATGTCAAAACCCTTAATTATCATTACGCGCAAACTCCCCGCCCCTGTCGAAGAAAGACTGGCCGAGCTTTATCAATGTGAGTTTAATAAAGATGATAAACCGATGAGTGCTAGCGCGCTTAAAGCCGCCATTGCCCGCGCCGATGTACTCGTGCCGACCGTCACAGATCGCATTGATAGCGCGATTATTGACGCGGCGGGATCAAAGCTCAAACTCATTGCTAATTTTGGCGCAGGAACAGACCATATTGATGTCGCCAGCGCCCATGCCAATGGCATTTTAGTCAGCAATACGCCCGGCGTTTTAACCGAAGACACAGCCGATTTAACCATGGCCCTCATCCTCTCCCTGCCGCGCCGTATGGTCGAAGCTGAACATGTATTGCGCGCGGGTCAATTTAAAGGCTGGTCACCCACTTGGATGACAGGTCACCGCGTGCGCGGTAAAAAGCTCGGCATTATTGGCATGGGCCGTATTGGACAGGCCGTGGCGCGCCGCGCCCATGCTTTTGGTCTGTCTGTGCATTATCATAACCGCAATGAAGTCCCGCGCTCTATCGCGCAAGCTTTAGAGGCAACATATTATCCTCAGTTAAATGATATGCTTCACGCCGCTGATATTGTCTGCGTGACATGTCCCGCCAAACCTTCAACCCATCACCTTATCAATGCCGAGCGTTTGGCCCTGATGGGACCGCAAAGCTATTTGGTCAATACAGCGCGCGGGGATATTGTCGACGAAAATGCGCTCGTCAGCGCCCTAAAAGCGGGGCAAATTGCAGGGGCGGGCCTTGATGTTTATGAAGATGAGCCAAAACTACATCCTGGCTTGCTTGAGCTGCCCAATGTGATTTTAACCCCGCATATCGGATCAGCCACCCAAGAATCGCGCGTTGAAATGGGCCAAAAGGTCATGATTAATATTCAGGCTATGCTGGATGCCCATATGCCGCCAGATCGGGTCTTGCCACCCCGAAACTCTTAAATGAGACCCTCAATATGAGCCTCACTAAAAGCCTTAAAGCGAACAGCTAAGGTTAAATTCTCCCAAGGCTTGTATGGACTCCACTTTGCCCGTTTTTTGCGGTAATATATAAGAAATTATATAAAAAGTGAGTGGTAAATTATGACAAAAAAGGCAGCAATTTTCGCCCTGATAATCGGTATGAGCATGAGCGGACAAAGCGCAGCAGCCCATTGCTGCTCGGGCAATAATTATTCCGCTAATGGTTCTTCTCTCACCAGCTCTTCTGCCTCTTATAAGCTAAACACAGAAAGCGGCGTGAAGGTTTACCGCCCAAATGCCACGATTAGCGCGCTAAACTCGCGCAATAATGCACGGGCGAAAAGCGAGAATAATTTACGCGCCGCGCAAGCAGAACTCGCGCTCGCGCAGGGCCGCGAAGCTGATGCGCAAAGCCGGTCTTTAAATGCGCAAACCCGAATTTTAAATGACACTGTCTCCCTTAGCAGCGCGTCTCAAAATAGAAGCGGCACCTTTAACGGATTTGGCTCAAGCGCCTATTATGGAACGGCCCTGTCTTCAAGATTTGGCACATCAGACATTACGCGTTTTGGCGGCTTTGGGACGCTGAGCAATAGCGATATTATCGGTTTTAATACAGGTATTGGCGCGCTATCTGATGGCGCTTTCGCCCCGCGCGGCGCAGGCGTAAATGATGGTCTCACTGTCACCCAGCGCGTTCTTCAGCGCCAAGGCAGTATCGCCGATAATGCCCGCGCAGCAGGAGCTGGCGCAAGCCCTATATCAGCCCCGAATGTATCAGCCCCGAGCAGGTCTATAAGCCGCGGGTTTAGCGGCTCATCTGGCGGACGTGCAGGAAGCATATCTAGGCATTAAGCCTTACTCACCTGCCCCGCAAGCCGGGCAGGCGGGGTCTTGCGGCAGACCAATTATGCGCGCGCGCATAGATAATCCGTCATATAAAAAGAGCTGCCCATAAAGCGGCGTGCCTGCCCCTGTTATAATTTTGATCGCTTCCAGCGCCATCATAGAGCCAATCATCCCCGCCAGCGCGCCAACCACGCCAACCGCCGCGCAGGTTTGCGCGTCTGGCGGAATGTCAGGCACAAGACAGCGATAGCACGGCTGCCCATTCTTGCTCATATTATTTTTATGGCTGTTGTTTTCAAAGGCGCTAAGCTGTCCTTCAAATCTGCCAAGCGCGCCAGAAACGAGCGGAATATTTTGCGCCACGGCGGCCCCATTAATGGCAAAACGGGTTTCAAAATTATCCGTCCCGTCCAATATAACATCAGCTCCTTCTATCAGGCTTTGCGCATTATCTTCGCTCAGGCGTGTTTCATATATGTGCGTCTTTACATCAGGATTAAGCGCCATAAGCGCGTCCGCCATAATGCGCGCTTTACCTTTGCCAATATCTGCCGTTGTAAATTGCACTTGGCGCTGCAAATTTGATGCCTCGACCTTATCATCATCAATTATGGTGATATGGCCAAGACCTGCTGCGGCCAAATAAAGCCCCGCAGGCCCGCCAAGACCGCCCGCGCCAATAATCACAGCCCGCCCATTTAAAAGCTCGGCCTGTCCCGGCCCGCCAATTTCCTTCAGGACAAGATGACGAGCATAGCGCGATATCTGATCTTTATTCACCGCCCTAGTCAAATAAAGGGGTGGACAGATAGCGCTCTGCAAAACTTGGAATAATCGTGACAATGCGCTTATTTTTCATCTGCGGCCGCGCGGCCACAATCAAGCTTGCTGCAATAGCCGCGCCTGAGCTAATGCCAACGGGCACGCCGTCCGCGGCGGCGACATGTTTGGCCGTGCCAAAGGCGGCGTCATTTGACACTTTAACCACATCATCAATCAGGCTTGTATCTAATGTATCAGGAATAAATCCTGCGCCAATTCCTTGGATTTTATGCGGCCCCTTTGTGCCCTCGGAAATGACGGGGCTGCCCTCTGGTTCCACCGCAATAATCTGAATATCTGGGTTTTTCTCTTTAAGAAATTTACCCGCCCCGCTCAGCGTTCCGCCTGTGCCAACACCTGAAATAAAGGCGTCTATCTTCCCGCCGCAATCATTCCAAATTTCTGGCCCTGTCGTTTTATAATGAATGGCAGGGTTGGCGGGATTGACAAATTGGCCCGCCTGCACGGCGCCAGGGGTTTGCGCGCAAATCTCATCCGCCTTCGCAATCGCTCCGGGAATACCGCCCGCCGCTTCGCTCAGCACAAGCTCGGCCCCTAAAAGTTTCATCATTTTGCGCCGCTCAATCGACATTTGCTCAGGCATGACAAGAATAGCTTTATAGCCCTTTGCCGCCGCCGCAAAAGCCACGCCAATCCCTGTATTGCCAGAGGTTGGCTCAACAATCGTGCCGCCCGGCTTTAAAGCGCCAGAGCGCTCTAAATCCTCAATCATCGCCATGCCAATACGGTCTTTGACGGAGGCAATGGGGTTAAAAAATTCGAGCTTATAACATAAATCGGCAGGCACGCCCTGGGTGAGGTTTGGCAAGCGCACAAGCGGCGTATTGCCAATTGTGTCCAAAATTGAATCGTAAATTTTCCCGCGAATAAGATCAGTCATAAAAGCTCCTTTTATTTAGCTTAAAACAGATAGGGCAAACTGGCTAGCCCGCGCTTAATAAGAAATATTTTTGAGAAAAAATTAAACCCATAAATTTTGGCACAAGGCTTATGGTTCCAAATCGGCGGCGGCGTAAATAGCGGCAAGCGCCTCTGGATCATCTGCAAAAATTATCTCAAGCTTTGCCTTATCAGCCGCTAGCTCTTGCGTCTGGCCTAGAACGCCGCGCGCACGTAAAAGCCGCGCCCAGCCCGCTTGATCTTCGGGCGTGCTATCAAGGCGCGCGGCCAATCCTGCGACCATGCTCTCAATGAAGGCGGCGCGGTCTTGCTCATCAAGCTCTCCCGCTGCGTCAATTGTTGCTTGGTCTGGAACAGGCATGACGCTGCCCTGTAGAGCGGATAAATTTTGCTGATCAGCACGCTGAGTAGTAACAAATTCACGCGCGCGCGATAGCTCCGCCGCAACATTTTCATCCCCGCCCGTTTGCTCTAGCGCTACATTATACGCCTCTAGCCCCTCATCAAATCGTCCTAATTGTAAAAGGCTGCGCGCATATAAAAGCCAGCCTGTGGGCTGTTCTGGCTGCGCGGTTAATCTTTGTTCCAGCTCTAATGTTAGCTGCTCTAAGCTGAGCGCGTCGGGATTAACAGCAGAGCTATTAGCAGGAGAATTATTAGCACCAGAATTATTAGCATTGGCCAATATATTTTCTGGCGCGCTTGGCCGCGTTAGATCAGAGCGCCCAATCAGCGCGTAAAGCCCCGCCGTGCCAACTAAAATAGCGGCAAAAATAGCTAAGACGCCTCTGCGCGATTGATGATTAGCATTATAAAGCGGGGCGCAAATATAAAGCCCCGCCATAAGGGATAGACAGGTGAGAATAAGCCAGATCAGCATTTAACCCTCCTCCTCATCTATAGGGGCGTGGCGCAAGGCGCGCAGCCACCATAACCCCGCCAATATTAGCGCCAAAAAGGGGCCAAACCAAAGCAGATAAGTATTGCTCTGAACGGGCGGCTTTAACAGCACATAATCCCCATAACGCGCGCGCATAAATTCAATGACTTGCTGTGAGCTATCCCCAGCGGCTAACCGCGCGCGTACAAGGTCTCGCATATCGGCCGCCAGCAAAGCGTCACTATCTTCAATAGATTGGTTTTGGCACACAACACAGCGCAAAGAGCGGCCAATATTGCGCGCTTGCGCCTCATCAATTTGGTCGGCTTGAGGGGCGATTTGCGGGGTGGCTTGAGAGGCGGTTTGAGCAAAGGCGGCGGCGCCATCATATAGATGGGCAGATAATGAGCTGCACATATAAAGCGCCGCACATATAGCAATTATGGGTTTCATAAGCCGCATCATGGCTGCGCCCTTAACGTTTCTTGCTCTGAATTTTCTGGCCCCAAACCTTCTGGCCCTGAATCTATATGTAAGCTTTGCACAAGCGGGCGCAGCTCATTTTCCCAAATATCATCGGTAATAATGCCTACATGTTTAAACCGAATGCGCCCCGCCTTATCAATAATATAGCTCTCTGGCGCGCCCGTTACGCCTAGATCAATAGCCAATATGCTCTCACTATCAAAAATGACCTTATCATAAGGGTCGCCATATTGCGCCAGCCAGCGCGCCCCGTCCTCGCGTGTGTCGCGCCAATCAATCCCAATCAGTTTTATCGGCGCGTTATCTGAGAGCTCAATTAATTTAGGATGTTCTTGCACGCAGGCCACGCACCATGAGCCAAAGACATTTAACAGACTGACCTGTCCTATAAAACTATCTTGGGTGATAAGCTCGTTCGCCTCATAAAGGCTGGAGAGCGCAAAATCTGGCACAGGACGATCGATTAATTCTGACGGCAAGCGCGACGGATCGCGGGTCAGCGCAATGGCAAAAAATACAGTCAGCCCCAAAAATCCAAAAAGCGGAAGAAGGCCAGATAAGCTAAGTTTCATCTTCACGGCCTCCTATTGCGGATATTGCGCGAAAGCGCCGATCACATAATGACACAAAACCCGCCAAAGCCATCATAAAGGCCCCTGCCCAAATCCAGCTCACCAAAGGATGATAATAGGCGCGCATGACAAAACCGTCTTGCGGCGTTCCGTCGGCAATAGCGGCAAAAAGCGTTGTATTTATACCCAGCTTAAAGCCCGCTTCGGAGGTGAACATATCGCGCGCGGGATAATAACGCCGCTCTGATGATAATGTGCCTAGGTTTTTGCCCTCTTGGCTCATGCTGATTTGCGCGGCCAAATATTGGTAATTTTCAATCTGGCCAGGCGTGACGCTCTCAAGCGTAAAGTCATAACCACCAGCGCTAATTTGCTCGCCAATATTTATTTGCGCAATATCTTCGCGCGCCCAAACGGACATAGAGCTGGCCCCGACAATAAACACCGCCATGCCCAGATGCGCGATAAGAAACCCAAAGCTGGCGGCTGGAAGACGCCGCGCACTGCCCGCTAACTTAGCTTTGCGCGCAAAGGCCAAAAGCGTGCTTATCGCCAAATAGGCCGCTAGCCCCATGGCCAGCGCGCCTAAAATATTTTTCCCAAAAATCACAAATAAAACACTGATGAGCGCCGCGCCGGTGAAGGCTTTGAGCAAAGCCGCGCGCAAAACCGCGCCGTTAATACCGCGCCAGCGCATGAGCGGAGCCGCGCCCATAAACAAGATCAACACGCACATAATTGGCGTAAAGGTGAGATCAAAATAAGGCTTACCAACCGAGATTTTCTCCCCCGTCATAGCGTCCATAAAGAGCGGGTAAAATGTGCCTAAAAAGACCGTCACGCTGGCGACAATTAACAGCAAATTATTCATCGCCAGCCCGCCTTCACGCGATAAGGCTGGCACAGCAATGCTGGATTTTAAGCTCGCCGCGCGCAGGGCATAAAGCCCCAAAGCGCCGCCGCTCATGGCTAAAATAAGGCCCAAAATGACCACGCCGCGCGCCGGATCAACTGCAAAACTATGCACGCTTACCAACACGCCAGAGCGCACCACAAATGTCCCAATGAGCGAGAGCGAAAATGTGGCAATGGCGAGCAGCACCGTCCAGCTCGCCATAGCGTGACGCGTGCCCAGCACCATAATAGAATGCAGCAAAGCCGTGCCCAGCAGCCATGGCATGAAAGAGACATTTTCCACAGGGTCCCACATCCACCAGCCGCCCCAGCCTAGCTCATAATAAGCCCAGATTGAGCCGACCGTAATGCCCAGAGTGAGAAAGCTCCATGCCAGTAAAACCCAAGGCCGTAGCCAACGCGCCCAAACCGCATCCACGCGCCCTTCAATCAGCGCCGCAACGGCAAAACTAAAAGAGAGCGAAAAGCCAACATAGCCAATATATAAAAGCGGCGGATGTATAGCCAAGCCAATATCTTGCAAAAGTGGATTAAGCCCCGCCCCCTCAGCGGGCACAATATCAAGACGTTCAAACGGGTTTGAGGTGAAAAGCAAAAAGGCCAAAAAGCCCGCGCAAATCATCGCCTGTACAGAGAGGGCGCGCGCTTTGAGCGTCGCGGGCAGGCCTCGCCCAAACAGGGCCGCCAAAGCGCCAAATAAGGCGAGAATTAAAATCCATAAAAGCAGCGAGCCTTCATGGTTTCCCCACACGCCCGTAATTTTATATAAAAGAGGCTTTTGCGTATGGCTGTTAAAGGCAGCCAATTTGACGCTAAAGTCTGACTGAATGAAGATAAATGTTATGGCGATAAAGCTCACCGCAATGAGCGCGAAACTTGCAATAGCGGCGCGCGAGCCAAGCTGCATTAAAGCGGGCGAGCCGCGCTGCGCGCCGACCAGAGGTAACACGGCCTGCAAAAGGCTTAGAATAAAGGCGAGAATAAGCGCCAGATGTCCAAATTCAGCAATCATAGGCGGCTTATAGCAGGCCTTGGCCATAACCCGCTAGGACAGAGTGGCACAGAGGTAAAGAAGAGGAGGCGCCAGAAAGATCGGGGAAATGCGCCTAGTTCACTCTTAGTTCACGCCTGTCGAGCCAAAGCCGCCCGCCCCGCGCTCTGTCTCATCAAGGCTATCGACAACCGTAAATGTGCCTTGGGTAATAGGGGCGATGACCATTTGCGCGATACGCTCTGCGCGGTTAATGACAAAATCATCTTTGCCGTGATTTATCAGCAGCACTTTAACCTCGCCGCGATAATCAGCATCAATCGTTCCAGGGCTATTAAGGCAAGTAATGCCGTGCTTATAAGCTAGGCCAGAGCGCGGGCGAATTTGCGCTTCAAATCCCGCAGGCAGCGCCATGCAAAACCCCGTTGGCACAAGGGCGCGCGCGCCCGCTGCCAGCACCATGGGCGCATCGGCGCTAAGCGCGGCGCGTAAATCCGCGCCCGCCGCAAGGGCGGTTTCAAATTTTGGCAGCTCTAAATCACCAAAATGGGCAAGCAAGGTAACGGGAATTTTCATATGGCCCTCTCGGCTAAATTTTCTAAGAAAAGTGATCGGCTATTTTTTGCGCGAGCTTATCAGCGGCCGCTTGTTTGCTCATGCGCGGCCAAGGAAATGTATCCTGCGGGGTGACCAAGATCATGGTATTTTCATCTCCGCCCATCACATCCCCTGAGACATCATTGGCGATAATCCAGTCACATCCCTTTCTCCCTAATTTAGCTTTGGCATGGGAGAGTACATCATTGGTCTCAGCGGCAAAGCCAACCACTAAGGCGGGGCGGTTTTTTGCGCCGCTGAGCGTTTTTAAAATATCAGGATTTTCCACCAGCTTTATATCATCCATGCCGCCGCCAGATTTTTTAATCTTTACATCCCCGCATATTTGCGGGCGATAATCAGAAACAGCCGCAACGCTGACAAATATATCTGCGGGCAGAGCGCTCGCGCTCGCGCTGAGCATATCGCGCGCGCTGTCTACATTTATACGGCTTACCCCTTCGGGCACATCCAAACCTGTCGGCCCAGACACCAATGTCACCTTCGCCCCCAGCGCGGCCAAACTCGCGGCAATAGCATAGCCTTGCTTGCCGCTACTTTGATTGGATAAATAACGAACAGGATCAATTGGCTCGCGCGTTGGCCCTGCCGTAATAAGCGCATGCTTGCCCGCAAGCGGGCGCGGCAAAGCGCCTAGTAAGGCTACGATTTTATCAGCGATAATCTCTGGCTCGCTCATGCGTCCTTCGCCAAATTCTCCGCAGGCCATATCGCCCTCATCTGGCCCTATAAAGTGAGCGCCGTCTTTTTTAAGTTGTGCTATATTGCGCTGAGTGGCGGGATGCTCATACATGCGCACATTCATAGCAGGCGCATAAAGCACAGCCTTATCAGTCGCCAGCAAGGTCGTGCTCGCTAAATCATTAGCAAGGCCGTGCACAGCCTTGGCCATAAGGTCTGCCGTCGCGGGAGCGACAACAACCAAATCGGCACTGCGCGAGAGCTCAATATGGCCCATTTGCGCCTCTGCCGTCAGGTCCCATAAATCTGTATAAACAGTATCGCCTGATAAAGACCCCGCCGATAAAGGCGTAACAAATTGCTCCCCGCCTTTGGTGATAATCACGCGGCTTGCAATGCCGCGCTTGGCCAAAAGACGAATAAGAAAGAGCGATTTATAGGCCGCTATTCCGCCGCCAATAATCAATAAAATGCGATGGCCCATAATCCGCCTTTAAAACATGTTAGCAGCGTAAACACTGTCTTCAAAATGCTGCTTTTAAAATAGAGCGGCAATATAAATAGCGCCCAATGCTAATATGGCCCCAGCAGCGGCGAAACCCAAGCTTTTTATCATAGATGTTTTCGGCGCGCTCTTTTTTAGCGCCCCAAGGTCAATCTCGCCTTCGCGCCATGCCTTGGCCAGCGCGCCCACATCATTAATCAAATCGGGACTACGCAGCACAGCATTGCGAATGCGCGAGGCATCATGGAGCATATCGCGGGCGAGCATTTTTGGGCCAAATTCATCGCGCACAGCCGCCTCAACAACAGAGCGTGAGGCCTCCCACATATCAAATTTTGGATCAAGACGGCGGGCGACCCCTTCTGTCTGCATCATCGTTTTTTGCAATAATATGAGTTGCGGCTGAAGCTCCATGTCAAACAAATCTGTAATCTCCAAAAGCTGTAAAAGCACTTTGGACATAGAGACATCTTCGGCATTCTTGCCAAATATAGGCTCGCCCACAGCGCGCAGCGCGCTGGCAAAACCCTCCACTGTATGGCCGGGCGGGACATAGCCAATATCAAAATGGACTTGCGCAATTTTATGATAATCGCGCTGCAAGAAACCATAAAGCGTTTCCATCTCAAAGCGGATTTCCTTGCGGCCCAAACGGCCTAAAATACCAAAATCAATGAGGACAAGCTCGCCCTGCTCATCAATGATCATATTGCCTTCATGCATATCGGCGTGAAACACGCCAAATTGAAATGTGCTGGCCAAAAAGCTTTGAATGATTTTTGCCGCCAAAGCGGGGCGATCAATAGACGGATCCGTTAAAATAGCGTCATCGGACATCGCCATGCCGTCAACCCATTCAGACACCATGACATTTTTATCAACTAAGTCCCAATGCAGCGCGGGCACGCGAAACAGGCCTGTCTCTATGGCCACATCTCTCATCTCGCTGGCCGCCGCCGCTTCAAGACGTAAGTCTAGCTCTAACATCACGGCGCGGCGCGCTTCGGACACAAAATCCTTAGGCCGTAAACGGCGCAATTTTGGCACAATGCCATGGGCCAAATTAGCCACCATCTCAATGGAGTCCATATCGCGGCTCATCAACTTTTGAATATTGGGCCGCAAAATTTTAACCGCCACAACGTCGCCCGGCGCGCCATTTTTTCCCTTAAGCACGCCTTTATGAACCTGCGCCACAGAGGCCGCTGCAATTGGCTCTGATAAAGACTCTAAATATTTATCCCACGGCGCGCCCCAATCTTCGGCCAACATGCGTTCTGCCGTTTCCATCTCAAAGGGCGGGACCTTATCTTTGAGCCGTGATAAACCGCGCGCAAATTCAGCGTCAAACATATCGCCGCGCGTGGACAGGATTTGGCCAAATTTAATATAAGCTGGCCCCAAAGCCTCCAGCGCATTCGCAAAGCGCTCGCCCGCATTCCCCTTGCGATTACCAAAAGAAAATATACGCGACGCCCCGCCTATGAGGCGCACGGGCCAAGGCACAAGTTTTTCATATTCACGCGGGACCAAAGCATCATGGCGGATAAGGACCCAGCCCGTGCGTAAAACCCTGAAAAATGTCGCGGTCTTTTTAAACATAAACAGCCTATACCCCCCTATCTATCGGAAATATATGCCCGATTTGACGCAGGGCAATGCGCGCGGCGTCAATTACAGCCTTATAGCTTCCCATAGGGCGAAATTCACGCTAATTAAGGATGTGGAAAATATTTATCACGCTGGCCATATTGTGGGGAATAAATGAACAAGAAAATATGTTTTAAAACGGGCAGACCATCCAGCCTTACGGCTAAGATGAGCGCCGCTTTATTAAGCGCCTGCATTTTAAGCGCCTCCTTAAGTGCCTGCGCGACGGCGCCGCAAATTCGTGAGATTGACGGCCCCATCATATTAGATGCCCCAGATTCTGTCGTGCGCGCGGAGCCTGATAGACAGGCAAGCTCTCAGGCCTTGCCACAAGAGGGGCAACAAAGCGCGCCTCAAAGTGACCCTGCCTTTGATCCCTATCCTTATGAAGAGGTGCAAAGCGTGCCTGTGACACCGATTAACTGTCCTCCAGGAAGCTCGCCGCAAAGTGATGGTAGCTGCATGTTGGTCAATTAAAGCGTTTAAATGCCTCTTTACCCTAGAAGGCTTGACGCTTAAAGCTTAGGCTGGGCATGAGACAATGTGGCAAAGATTGGTGAGGCAAAGATAATGGATACTATTCGCATAGCTTTACTGGGCGCAGATGGCCGTATGGGCCGCGCGCTCACCGATCAAATTGCGCGCCATCCCAATGCCCATCTTGTGGCGGGTATTAGCGCGCCTGACTCGCCCAATATTGGCAATGATATGGGAGAGCTATCAGGCTTTGGCCCAATTGGCGTCTCTATCACCACAGATTTACGCGCCGCGCTCGATCTTGCTGATGTTCTGATTGATTTCTCTGCGCCCAAATCCACCATAGACGCGGCCTTAATGATGCATGATGTGCGCTGCAAAGCCATGGTGTCAGGTACAACGGGACTGACGGCGGGCGAGGACGAGGCGCTTGAAAGGGCCGCGCAATCTGTCTGCCTCGTGCAATCAGGTAATTTTTCGCTTGGCGTGAATATGCTCGAAGCCTTGGTCAAAATAGCAGCTGAAAAACTGGCTGATTGGGATATTGAAATTTTAGAAATGCACCATAACCGTAAAGTCGATGCCCCGTCAGGCACAGCGCTTATGCTGGGCCGCGCGGCGGCGCAGGGACGCGGCGTGGAGCTTGAAAAACAGGCCGTATTATCGCGCAAAGGCATGGCAAATGCGCGCAAAACTGGCGAGATCGGATTTGCCGCCCTTCGTGGCGGCGGCGTGATTGGCGAACATGAAGTGCGCTATGCCAGCGAGCTTGAAATGATCACGCTCGCCCATAGCGCCTTTGACCGCTCTGTTTTTGCCAGCGGCGCTTTGGCCGCCGCGCTCTGGGCCACCACGCAGCCTAAAGGGAAATATGATATGGCAGACATGCTCGGCATTGAGCTTTAAGATAGTCCTAGCTCTGGTTCTCTAGCTCTGGCTCTTCAGCTCTTGTTCTCCAACTCTAGCTCTAATGTGCCGGGCATATGGGCGTGATAACGGCTCATAATCAGATAGCTAATCAAGCCCCAGCCCACTATCACCCCTGCGCATAGCATCATTGACCAGACCAAATAGCCCGGCTCTATAACACGGCTTTGCCCGCTAAAGCGCCAAAGATATTCAAACATAAAGCTTAGCAGGCCCAAAAGAGGCAAGGTCAGCACAGCATTAGAAAAAAACAATATGCCCGCATAAAAAGAGCCGCGCGGAGCATAAGCCCGCTTATAGGCGCTCACGAATTCAGCTTCGCTAGCCTCAGCGCCGCGCATATTTTCAGCCTGCCGATAAGCATATTCCTGCGCCCCGTCCCGTGCAAGGCTGCGGTAACCCGCTATAGCCACGAGGAAAAAAACCACGGCAAGGGCCATCGCTATGCCTATTATTGTCGTAATCACCATAATCTAATCCATAAAGACTGGCTCTTGACCATTTTAACCCTTGTGCCCGTTTAACCCTTGCTCAAAACATGAAAATTAGGACTAGTCGCCAAGCTATAAGCTAGGCATTATAAGCCAAAATTAAAAGGCCTTTAAAGGGAATAAGGACGCTTCACTATGAAAATTGCTCTTCTGGCTGGAAGCGTGCGCGCGGGTTCTATTAATGTCAAACTTGCGAAAGCTATGGCTCAAAAATATCGCGAGCTTGGCGATGATGTCACACTCATTGACCTGAAAGATTATGAGATGCCCATCTATAATGGCGATTATGAAGCCGAGCACGGCGCCCCGCAGAGCACGCAAGATTTGGCCGCGCTTTTAGTGGAGCAAGACGGCATCTTGATGGTTGGCCCAGAATATAATGGCAGCCTCACCCCGCTTTTAAAAAACACCATTGACTGGCTCACGCGCACAGATAACCGAGACCATATTATAAAGCCCGTCTGGTCTTTGGGCAGCTGCACACTCGGCCCTATGTCGGGCTTAATGGTCATGCGGCAAATGAATTATATTATGAACCGTCTAAAAGCCGATGTCTTGCAACGCCAGCTCGGTATAGGCAATGCCAAGGACGCTTTTACTCCCGATGGCCGTCTGGCGCGTAAGAGCGATCAAGATAATTCAGACGCCCAGATTGCAGATATGCGCCTGCGCGTGAGCCAGAAAAACGCCTGATACAAAAGCCTGATGCAAAAGCATTTGAAACACTCAAAGCAAGCATAATCAAAGTAAACATAATATGAGCCTTAAAGCGAAAAAAGAAGTTCTGGCTAAAAATCTGCCGCGCCCCAAATTAACCCGCGCGCAAATTACCCAGATTTACCGCCATCTCCAATCGCTCGACCCTGCCCCGCGTACAGAGCTAAATTATGTAAACCCCTATACGCTCACCGTCGCTGTGGCCCTATCGGCGCAGTCCACAGATGTGGGAGTGAATAAGGCCACCAAAGCCCTGTTTGAAAAAGTACAAAGCCCTAAGCAAATGATCGCGCTGGGCGAAGCGGCGCTCATCCAGCATATTAAAACAATCGGGCTTTATAAAACAAAAGCCAAAAATGTCATCGCCATGGCGCATATGTTAATGGCCGATTTTGACGGGGAAATTCCACAAAACCGCGCCGACCTTATCAAGCTGCCGGGTGTGGGGCGCAAAACGGCCAATGTGGTTTTAAACGAAGCGTTCGGTCAGCCTACCATGGCCGTCGACACGCATATTTTCCGCGTCTCCAACCGCACAGGCATGGCCCCCGGTAAAGATGTCGTGCAGGTCGAGCATAATCTTTTGCGCGTCACGCCCGAAGAATTTATGCTCCACGCCCATCATTGGCTCATCTTGCATGGACGTTATGTTTGCGTGGCGCGCACGCCAAAATGTTTTAACTGCGCGATCAGCGAGATTTGCAAATATACAAAAAAGACGCCCGCAGCGGATTAAGCCGCCTCGCTTATCTGCTGGCCTTGACCTCACGCGCCCGCCTCCCCATTTTAATGCAAAGAGTAGCGCTATAATTAAAGAGGAGCTTTATAACCATGCCGTATAATCCCGCCCATGACTATGCCGATGCCAGCCAGTGGCGCGGCACAACAATTTTATCTGTGCGCAAAAATGGGAAAGTCGTCATCATTGGCGATGGACAAGTCAGCGCGGGCAATACCGTCATGAAAGGCAATGCACGCAAAGTTCGCCGTATTGCGGGCGGCCATGTCATCGCTGGATTTGCAGGCGCAACCGCTGATGCCTTTGCTCTTTTAGAACGTCTTGAAAGCAAATTAGAACAGCATCCCACACAGCTTGCCCGCGCCTGTGTCGAGCTAGCCAAAGATTGGCGCACCGATAAATATCTGCGCCAGCTACAAGCCATGTTAATCGTCGCCGACAAAGATGAGACATATGTGCTGACGGGAAATGGCGATGTGGTTGAGCCCCAAGACGGCATTATCGCCATTGGCTCGGGCGGAAATTATGCCTATAGCGCGGCGCTGGCCATATCTGAATATGAAAAAGACGCCGAAACATTGGCGCGTAAATCTATGGCAATTGCCGATAAAATTTGCGTTTTCACCAATAGCAATCTTACTGTTGAAATCTTAGAGAGCTAGGCCTCTTAATCATACTGAGCGCAGCTCTTAAACATGCTTGAGCGCGGCTCTTAATAATGCTTGAGCGGCGCTCTTGCCAAAGCTCTGCTTTTACGCTTTAACCCGCCCCTTATTTAAGCTAGTTTAAATATGAGTGCAATTTTGCACATAGGCGCAATATGGGCGCAACAGAAGCGGTGAGATAATAGGCCTTATGGGCACGATATTAAACGTCAATAAAAACCGAACGTCAGGCGTTACGTCTGGAGCGGCTAAATCTGGAGCCGCTAAGTCTGGAACTGCTGACCCTGAAAACATTGACTCTGCGCCCCACCCCGCGCGCGACCATAATAAAAAAGGCCTTTTCATCAAGACCTATGGTTGCCAGATGAATGTCTATGATAGTGAGCGCATGGCCGATGTGCTCTCCCCGCTCGGCTATGGTCTCGTTGAGCGCGCCGAAGATGCCAATATGGTCATTCTCAATACATGTCATATTCGCGAAAAGGCCGCAGAGAAAGTCTATTCCGAACTGGGCCGAATGCGCCAAATGAAAGAGGCGCGCGCGCTAAAAGGTGATGATGATATTACCATTGCCGTTGCAGGATGCGTCGCCCAAGCAGAGGGGGCCGAAATAACGCGCCGCGCCCCCATAGTGGATATGGTGCTTGGCCCGCAAAGCTATCATAAATTGCCCGAAATGATTGCCCGAACAGCGCGCAATCAAGGCGAAATATTAGAAACTGATTTTGACACGCTAGAAAAATTTGATGAGCTGCCCATAGAGCGAGACGTTAAAGGCTTTGCCGCCTTTGTAACAATCCAAGAAGGCTGTGATAAATTTTGCACATTTTGCGTCGTGCCCTATACGCGCGGCGCTGAAGTCTCCAGACCCGTGGACCAAATCATCACGGAAATTCGCGCTCTGGCCGCGCGCGGCGTGCGCGAGATCACCCTTTTAGGGCAAAATGTAAATGCCTATCACGGCGATGCGCCAGCGCTCGATAAAACAGGCGCTAAAAGCTGGACCCTCGGTCAGCTCATTCGCCATATTGATAAAATTGGCGGGATTGAGCGCATTCGCTTTACCACCTCTCATCCGCGCGACATGGATGAGGATTTAATCGCCGCCCATGGCGAGGTTAAAAAGCTCATGCCTTATTTGCATCTCCCGCTACAGGCAGGGTCTGATAAAATCCTCAAAGCCATGAACCGCGGCCATACATTTGGCCAGTATAAAGATCTGATTGCGCGCATTCGCGCCGCCCAGCCCGATCTGGCTTTATCGTCTGATTTTATTGTCGGCTTTCCCGGCGAGACGGAAGAAGACTTTGAGGCCACATTACAGGCCGTGCGCGAGATCGGTTATGGCAGCGCCTTTAGCTTTAAATATAGCGTGCGCCCGGGAACGCCCGGCGCAGAACTTGCGGGCCAAGTGCCTGAAGATGTGAAATCAGAGCGCCTCGCGCGCCTGCAAGAGCTGCTCACCGCCCAGCAAACCGACTTTAATAAAAGCCTGATTGGCAAGACGCTTCCTGTCTTGGTGGAAAATGTTAGCGCGCGAAATGACGGTACTGTCTTTGGCCGCGCGCCCTATTTGCAAGGCACACATTTTAGCGCAGGCCCCGAAACAGTTGGCCAAATTGTTCAGGTCAAAATCACTGATGCTGGCCGCAATAGCCTACAAGGAGAGCTAGTCTCCTCATGAGCAAACGCACAGATATGGTCGAATTTGACGACCCTGATTTAGTTAAAGACCTTTGCGGGCCTAACCATGCTAATCTTGCACTTATTGAGGACGCTTTCTCTGTTTATCTTGAAGCGCCC
>JALZUP010000071.1 GCA_023301505.1 Robiginitomaculum sp. | reverse complement strand
AAATCCAATACTTTTTCATAGAGTTTTCATTTGTTCTTAGATATTTTTGAAAACTTGAGCTCGTCATGTATCTGAAACTGATTTTGAATATCTATTATAATTTCCTGTAAACTTGCAGGTTGAAAAAAAACAGCTCCTCATATAAGGTTCTTCTCTAAATTTTCATCTATGTATAAACATGCTGTTACTGGTTTTTTCATAGTCATCAAAGCAAGTTATCTAGTACAACTTACTTCTATGCAAAATACTATAAATAACAATCTCAGATAGAGATATAGTAAATCGGATTAGAACACAATATCCACTATCTAAACTAAACTCCCATAAAATCATAAGGATTCACCTCGTCTTCCTCACCTTTTTTCTCGTTCTCCAAAGCCTCTTTTTCTCGAGAACTTACATATCTCTCCTCTGGTTTCTTTTTCGATGCTCGTTCTCAGCTAGAAAGTTCTCACTCTGAGATCTTCCACTCGGTAATGACTCAGACTTCTTCTAAGAATCGTCTATCATGACTAACGATCAGCAATGCTCATTCGTACTGTTGTATCATATTTTCTAGTGATTCTCTGGTTTCTATATCGAGATGATTCGTAGGTTCATCCAGAATCAGAAGATCATAAGCACTCAGCATCAGTTGCAAGAAACGAATCTTTACCCTCTGACCATAGCTCAGCTGGGACATTTTCTTTACCAGATCTTCTGTCGGTATACCTGCATTTGCTAGATTCGATCTGATTTTACTCTCATCTCGATCATCAGGGAAATGCATATGACATCGGTTTAGTACCTGCTCTTCTATCTGTAATGACTCATCTTGCTGATCGAACCAGCCTATACGAAAATCATTACCCCACTCGACCAGATCGTTCGATAAATCTTCTTGCAGTGTAGACCTAAGTAATTTCAATAATGTCGTCTTACCAGATCCATTGGGCCCACTCAGCACGATACGATTTTTACCCAGTATCTGTAACGGTTCTAGAAGAATATACAGCTCTGCATCAGACTCAGCTAATTCTTCTAGAAACAAAGGCTCTCCATCACCAGATCTTCTCCCTATCACTCACTCTCATAGAGTGAGAATCTTTTTCCATTTGTGTTTACCTCATGAGACGCTCATACCCATAGCACGCTCCGCATCTGGTCTCGCTACTCACTGATCCACGAACGTCCTCTCATAGAGTTTTTGTCTAGATCTCAGTAATTTCCCTCGGCGTGGACTATCATAGAAACTCGCTCTCTGCCTCAGATCAGCAAGTCGTTTTTCCATACGCACTTTCTTCTCTTCCTGAGCTTTCCACTCTCTCATCTGCTTCTCAGCCCTGACCGTCCTCTCTGTCATATACGAACTATAATTTCCTGTATACTGCTCTACTTTACCGAAACGAAGATCAAAAATACCGGTCACCACGTCATCCAGAAACTGCCTGTCATGACTAACGATCACGACTGGGCCATGAAATCTTTTTATAAGTCATTGTAATGCCTTGATCCCTGCAGCATCGAGATGGTTTGTTGGCTCATCTAGGAGCAACATATCTACTTCGTGGAGCAACGCTCTCGTAATTCTAATCTTGGTCTGCTGTCATCCAGAAAGAGATCAGATCTTCTGCTCGAGCGATATCTCGTTTCCTCCTGCTCTCCCTAGTGCTACCATAATCTCTCGCTCTTCGAGGTCTTTCTCTCAGAGTATATACTCATACACCGTCAAATTCTCATCCGCATCGATTCACTGAGTCACGACAGCAAGGTCTCATCTCTTCTCTACTCTCCCAGCCCATGGCTCAATCTCTCCAGAGAGTATATGCAAAAGTGTCGACTTTCACGCTCCGTTTGGTCAGATCAGTCAGATCACCTGATTCGTTACTACACTCCCACTCACATCAGCAAAAAGCTCTTTCGCTCATCGTGCGTGAGTGACTCATATCAGACGAAGGTATGGATTTTTGGTTTTCATAGGATTGGTGGAGTTAGGCAAGTTAGATAAATTAGTGAAATTCGTGAAAGCAATTTAATGTTCGAGAATTACTGAGTCAAAAACCAATCACACTATCAATACAAATCCACCCCAGCCCTCCTTTATCAAGGAGGGAGAAGGTAATTCTTACTCTCGCTTCTCTCTTATTTCTACGGTTTCTCCCTTGATTATCATCCCCTTTCTGTTTGGGGTGTGACACCAAAGTTAAAATGACAGTATAGCACAAAAGTTAAAGTGACAGTATAATGAATAGGAGCTTTATCTCCTTATTCAAAAAACATGTCACTTTATACATTTACCGAGAAAGAAATGAGCAAACTCAAAACTATTGAAAAACGAGACAAGAAAGTACTAGAAATAGACGATGTGTGCGAGAGGCTATGATGTTCAATCAGAACAGCATACAGATATCTATCAAAATACAGAAGAGACTGACCAGGCTGAGTGATACATTGATTGAGGTGAAAGCCATCCAACAATAGATCAAACAAGCTTGAATGAGTTAAAAAGTACGCTCTCAAAAAAAAGTATAATGGATTCTGACCAACACTATTACAAGAAAGCCTCATAGAAGAGCTATGACGAGACGAAGCTTCGATTAAAGTAGAAACGCTAAGACTCAAGATGATTGAGCGATGAAGGCGAGTACCAAGGAAACCGAGTCAAAAGGTAAAGAGACATAAAAGATCAAGAAGATCAAAAAAATGAGTGATGGTGCAATTTGATGGCAGTTATCATGTGTGGCTAGAAAACGGAGAAGAAGCATGCTTGTTGCTATCAGTAGACGATGCAACATCAGAACTAATGCGAGGTGTATTCACGAAAGGAGAGAGTTTATGAGATATGATAAAGTATCGAAAAGGATACTTTGAAAGATATGGAAAACCGCAATCAATATACTTAGACTGTCACGCAACATATAAAGTCAATCATGAGCAGGATCAGTTTGATGAAGAAATGAAGACTCGTTTCCAAAGAGGAATGCAGAAGCTAGGTATTGAAATTATTTACTCGAAGTGTCCTCAATGAAAAGGCAGAGTAGAAAGATCATTCAGAACGCATCAAGACAGATTGATTAAGAAAATGAGACTTGAGTGAATAAAAACGAATGAAGAAGCGAATAAGTATTTCGATGAAGAGTATAGAAAAGATCACAATACTAGATTTGGAGTCAAAGCAGAAGAGGAATGAGATATGCATATGCCACTGACTGATAGGGAAAGAAAAGAGTTTAAGCGATACTTCGCACACGAATCAAAGAGGCAACTAAAACACGATGGAACGATCTCGTATAACAACAAAATCTATCAAGTAAAGAAGGGGTCTAGGCTCCAGAGAGGAAGAGAGATAGAGGTAAAAGAATCAATAGATTGAGAAGTAAGGCTTTTTAGGGCTTAGTCTAAAAAAGGTGTGGGATTTACCCGAACATTTTTATAATTCTATAGTACAGGTAATCTCTATTCGCAAATCATCTAGTCATACTAATTAATCTCTGTATTCTTGAGTTTAGTCATTCCGCATACCCATTTGTGTGCCTGTGAACAAAGTAATTTGTTATGCTATCCAAACGCCTTCTAAACATTCTTGTCGTATTACTCATCTCGAGGATCTCTCATCATAGATCATCTCACTCTCTCATCCATTTTTTCAGGCTATTCTCCGCAACCTGTTTTGAAACAAAGCTATCGTATATTCACCATAGTCTTTCTATATGATTATAGGCTTTTATCACTTCGCTTAGCTCTTCTATTTGTCATGCTAGAATTCGCCTTCTTTGCTGACTTCTATTCCAATTTGACCTTCTTTTTCTTATCTGTCGAATTAGTCTAGTAACTACCTCCATCTCTGTTTCTCATGTCATATATCTTGTAGGCTTATATTTCTCTCATCTTTCTTTTGCTGCTTTTTCTTTATCTAGAATTTTCTTTTTGATAGCTGTTTTACATCTCGTTCTAATCGCTAGTAAATCTTCCAAGACATTCTTCATCACGTGAAACCTGTCTGTAACAAGAATAGCATTTGGAAAACATTCTCTCACTATTTGTTCCATATTGCGTCACATATCCAATGATACTTCCGTAACCTTGTCTCTTTTCTCCTTTGATATGTAAGTCTTTACGTAGTCTATCGCTTGCTTTGCTTGTGTTCAGGCTATAATTGCTACTGGCTTATTTTCCTCGGGGTTACTCAAAATAATCACTCATTCTCATTGTAAATTCTTGTCATCTATGCACAGCTTTCTACCCATATGATTATCATTTGATCGTCATCTTTTTGAGATCCCTTGAAAGAATCATTCTCATCAATTTTCTGGCTTATCCTTTGCAAAGTCTGAGACTATATTCATATGATAATGTGAAAGCGTTTTTGGATGTATGTCATATAGTTTCGCCAATGCAGAACTGGTTACGAATCATTCTTCGATCCTACTGTTTTAAAAAATACAGGTGATCTTCAGCTCTTCTCGCTGTATCTAACACTGTTATTCACTTCACCTCAGATACTACTGTTTCTCATGTCTCCTTATTTTTCCGTCTTCTTCTTTTCTCAATTATCGTAACAGCTCTGGTTCTCAAAGGTCGATCATCAACTTCTGAAATCAAAAACCCATGAGAATGCCAATTTCATGTATCATCTGGTGGAGAACTTTTTTCTTGGATCGTCACGAAAAGCCTAGTTGGATAGATCTTTTGATGTCTTTTCGCATTCTTTCTTTCATCAACATCAATTAAATCGTATTCATTGAAATTAACGTGAGGCAGAACAAATTTAATGAATTCATATTCTTGAGGTATATTTTTCATAGTTGTATTATGCACATCTGATTTTCATTTCCCACATCCTTTTTAGACATAGCCAGAATACATAAGCATAAAAAAAGACTATCTTGGGAAAAAAGGGAACTTTAACGAATTTCATCAGAATCTCCCTGGATCAAAGTATAATATATGAACCAGTAACGCAAAAAGATCATGATGAATCTTGAACTGCATAGACATCGAAAATGCTCATTTTGTTAGAAACAATTCCTCTGGAAGGAATCTATTTCTAGTATGATGAAAAGATCCATGCAGTAGTTTATATGATATGATTGCAGCTGGTGCATCGAAAACTGAACATGGATATTGATGCATGTGTTGCGGTCGAGGAGATCACTTCTATTGCTCGTTTTTATCTTGAATAGGTTCAAATCTCTATTATTGCTACTATTGTGATACCTGCTCTTTTTGCCTATGATGCATCTGACTAAAAAACAAAACTTACTGCATCTTCAATAAACAATACACGAAAGAAGAACGATATGATAAAGTCGATCAAATC
>JALZUP010000070.1 GCA_023301505.1 Robiginitomaculum sp. | reverse complement strand
ACATTCATCTGTATGAATGGGGGGTGTGGATTCACGCTTTACCACAGAGGTGATAGTATTGTCTAAATTCGTCCAATATGAGAATAGAGCCTTTTGAAAGGATGAGTCTTTCAAAGAGGGGTGAATGGAATCTAGAAAAAGCTCAGTGTTTTTGGTGGCCATATTCATTATATTATTTCCAGTACAAGATGTATATTAAACTGTGCTGGGCCCCCTCCAACATGGTTATTGGTTAAACATATCCCCTTTGCAATCAATAGTAGAAACCTACTAAAAAAAACACCTTAGCAAAGCTGGGCTATGTATCTTTCAACCGCTCTAGGAAATAATTTATTCCCACTCGTGAATCATATTTCATATAATTGCCAGTTTGGGTGGATACGAATATATGATGTAAAATGAATTGGTCTCTTGACCAAATTATTTGGGAGCTAGTATATAAGTGAATATAGTGAATATAGTGAATATAGTGAATATATAGGCTGACAAATCATATAAGTGAGACGTGAAATCATTGTATGTTAGCGCAGTCCCCCTACTGAAAATAGAACTTGTGGGGGGGGGAAGTAGAGTTTAAGTGTCAAAATCTAACATTTTAGGGGATGTTGATAGGGTTGGTAGAGACATCGAACCTAGTTCGATGACTTTAATGATTGAGGCTCTATCTGAGGTAAGGGATCTGCCTGCCGTATCCGATAGGATAGTTGAATTTAACACATATCAAAGCTACGAAAATGTTCACATGGGTATATGTAAAATTAACGGGCTTCCCGTCAAAGATGTTATTCACGATTGTCCCATCAGCGAGCTTGGAATGTCCGCAAATGATTTTGAGGATGAGGTAAAAGCCGCTCTTTGCAAAGAGGCTGAATATTTGCTCAGACCATTTGATATTTTAACGCATCCATTTAGATCGGTCGAAATATCCAGACTGAATGGCCTACGCAAGAGAGCAAAGAAGGCGGGTCTTAAACAAATTATTGTGATGCCCTTTCGAATTAAAAATACCATTATTGTTACTATTATGAATTTTCCAAATGGTGATTTTGAAGGTTTAGCGAGTGAAATATTACCTCAATTGTACCAGCTTACGCTCACACTTTTTGATAATTTCCCCCAATTGCTCACATGGCCAAAGGTCAGTAAATTGACATTAAGAGAAATTGAAATTTTATCCTTATCGGCTACAGGCCTAACGGAAGCCGCCATCGCGCAAAAATGCGGGATAAGCATTAATACGGTTCGAAATCATGTTGAAAATAGCAAATTGAAATTAAATGCGCGAAATAAACTTCATGCTGTTATGATCGCCAGTAAGAATCACGAATTAGACTGATTTTCAGCTCGTTTTCACGCCAGCTATCATCCAGCCCTCACCCAGCCCTCATAGAGGGGCTGTCGTTAAATATGAAACGCGATTATGGGCGAGAATATCGACAAAAAAGACCAAAAAAACTCCAAAAAAACCTAAAGAGCCTTTAAGCTTTTATGCTAAGAGCGCTCATCTATTTTCAAGAGGTGTTTTATGTCGTTCCCCTTTAAAAAAATTGTCGTGGCCTCTCATAATCAGGGCAAGGTGCGTGAAATTCGTGATTTGTTACGCCCGCTAGGAATTGAGACGGTCAGTGCGGGCGAGCTGGGCTTGGACGATGTCGAAGAAACGGGCACCAGCTTTATTGCCAATGCCGAGCTTAAAGCTTTGGCGGCGGCGCGCGCGGCCAATTTGCCTGCCCTGTCTGATGATAGCGGTTTGGCCGTGGATAGCCTTGACGGCGCGCCCGGTATATATTCCGCCCGCTGGACCGAAGATGAGCAGGGTAATCGCAACTGGGCGCTGGGTATGGAGCGCGTCTATGAGGCTTTGAAAGAAAGATCGGGGCAAGAAAAGGCTAATCAAGAGGGCGCGAATGATGTGAAAACGGCGCGCTTTATCTGCGCGCTTAGTCTGGCTCTGCCAGATGGAAGCCTGCAAAGCTTTGAGGGTAAGGTTGAAGGCAAAATTGTCTGGCCTGCACGCGGGGATAAAGGCTTTGGCTATGATCCCATATTTGAGCCACTGGGCCATGATATAACATTTGGCCAAATGGAGCCAGAGGCAAAACATGCTATGAGCCACCGCGCCGATGCCTTTGCGCAATTGCTCGCCGCGCTTAAAGCTAAATTGCCCCGCGCTTAAATTATGGGGGATATAGCGCAGGATTTGCCTTTTGGCATTTATATCCATTGGCCTTATTGCGTCCACATTTGCCCCTATTGCGATTTCAATGTTTATAAAGCTAGGCAAGGCTCTGATATTGGCGAGGCGCTGCTCAAAGCTATATTATCTGATCTGTCTTATTGGCGCGATTTGTCTGGCCCGCGCCGCCTGACTAGCGTGCATTTTGGCGGGGGAACGCCGAGCCTGATGAGCGCGGAGCAAATTAGCGCTGTGATTGAGACAATTGACGCCTTATGGGGTTTGTCGCAAACGGGGCAAACGACGCAAATTGCGCTCGAAGCCAATCCATCTGATGCTGATAGCGCTCTTTGGACATCTTATAGAGGCGCAGGCATTGGACGGCTCTCACTGGGGGTGCAAAGTTTTGATGATAAGGTGCTATCGCGATTGGGCCGTTTTCATGACGGAGCGCAGGCGCGCCGCGCCCTAAGCTCGGCCATGACTATATTTGATGAGGTAAGCGCGGATCTTATTTTCGGCCATGCGGGGCAAAGCCTTAAGGACTGGCAAACCGATTTAAGTCTCGCGCTAGAGCATGGCCCGCAGCATTTATCTTGCTATCAGCTTACCATAGAAGACGGCACAGCATTTGCGCGCGCCCAAAATAGAGGCGAGCAAAGGGCGGTCGGCGTGGATGAGAGTGCGGATCTTTATGAGGCGACATGCGCGCAGCTAGGGGCGGCGGGCTATCGCCATTATGAGATTTCAAACTTTGCTAAAGGTGAGGCTAATAAAGGGGAGGAAAATGGAGCTTCGAACATAGACCGCGATCACCGCTCGGCACATAATTTGATTTATTGGCAGGGCGGGGATTATGTGGGCGTTGGGCCGGGCGCGCATGGCCGCCTCACCACGAATGGCGCGCGTCTGGCAACGGTCGCCCATATGAAACCTGCCGATTATATTGACGCGGTGAGCGCGCGCGGTCATGGCCTATATGAGCGCGCCCCGCTTAGCCGCGCCGATCACGCCGCCGAATATGTGATGATGGGCCTGCGCATTGATGAAGGTATTTCGCTTGCCCGTTATAAGGGTATTGCGGGCGCGCCGCTTTATATGGGCGCGGCGCAGCCTTTAATCAGCGCGGGGCTTTTATATGCGCCTAGTCCAGACCGCCTTGCCGCCACGCCTGCGGGCAGGCCTGTGCTAGATAGCCTAACGCGGCATTTGCTTGGAGGTTAAGTTGGGAGGTTAAGTTGGGAGGTTAATCTTGAGGCTTAATTCTGAATATCCATTTCCTCAGCCGTTTTCGGCGCAGGATCAATCTGGATAAACCGGCCTGAGCTAACCTCATAAATGGCGAGGCCGCGTTGGGGCAAGCCATCAGGCCCGAAGCGCACAAAGCCGTCTACGCCGTAAAAGCCAAGCGGGTCGGTTAGGTTTTGGGCGCGTTGCTGCGGCGTGCCATTGGCAATATTGGCGGCAATATTAAGCCCGTCATAAGCTAATGACGATAACCGAGAGGCGGGGGCGTTAAAGCTAGCTTGGTAATTGGTTTCAAATTGGGCTTTCCCGTCCAGATCAGGGCCCGCAAATATGCCGCCTTTAAGCGCAGGTTCTTGAGAGACCTCATCTTGGTTCCATAGGCCTGTGCCCAGTAATTGAGCATTGGCCGTGCGGCCTTCATAATAGGTCAAAAGCGGAGCAAGTGAGCGCAATGTCGTGCCGCCTTCGGGCAATATGATTGCGTCAAATATGGGGGGCCGTCCTGCGGCATGAGCTGTGCTGTAATTTTGGGCAATGCGGCGCGCTGGCTCTTGCATGGCCGTAATGGTGTTGCCGCTATAGCTTTCCGACACAGAAACTTGCCCGCCAATATTGGTGACAGCCTGTTCATAGGCGGCGTGCACGCGGTTCCCATATGTGCTTTGGGGGCCTAAAAAGGCGAAATTAAGCGCGCCTTGCTCGGCGGCATATTCCGTGACGCGGGCCACCTCGGCTTCAGGCGGGAAGCTGAGGAGAAACAGTCCGTTTCCAGCGATGCTTTGGTCTGAGGAAAAGGAAATAATCGGCGTGCCGCTTTTGCGCGCCTCACGCGCTGCTTCCGCGCTATTGGCTGATAATAGCGGACCTAAAATCACATCCGCGCCAGAGCGTATGGCGTCTTGCGCGGCGGTGCTGGCGCCTTGGCGCGTGCCAGCGCTATCTAGAGCAATCAGTAATGTGTCGGCTTGCGCGCGATCAAAGACCGCCATTTCGGCGGCTTGCAACATAGCGCTGGCTTCTTCGCGCAAGCGGCTATTGCTGGCTGAAAAGGGCAAGATAAGCGCGATGCGGCGAATATTGCGCCCGTCCATATGGGGCGGGGTTAGACCATCGCGCGGGCCATAATCGATTTGCGCGCTTGTAACAGGCTCAATCTCTTTGGGCGTGCCGCTTTGCGGGCTATTGGCTGGACTGTTTTGCGCCGGTTGTGACGGCTCTAAAGGCGTCACTGGAATATCGACAGGCCGTGTTTGGGCGGGCGCATTGGGAGCATTAGGAGCAGTGGGGATATTAGGCGCATTAGGTGTTTGGGGAAGACGCACTTGGGCAGGCGGCTGCGTTGTCGCGCAGCCCCCTAACGTCAGGCTTGTCAAAGTTAAGGCCACGCTGGCCAGTAAAATAGGTGCAAATCCCTTATTTGCAGAACGGGTCAAATTCATCATAGCCTCAATTGCGCCAAGCCGCTAGAACGGCTCTTATTATGAACACATCAGATAACCCTATAGGCGAGCGCTCACAAGTACAATCCCCAGACAGGGGTGATTTACAGCCCAGCGCAGATGAGACGGCTCGCATAAGCGGCAAAGCCGGCCCGCTCTGCGCGGGGCTATATCTTGTGGCGACGCCTATTGGCAATCTGCGCGATATTACATTGCGCGCTTTGGATATATTGCAAAGCGCAGATGTGATTTATGCTGAAGATACGCGCCAGACGCAAAAGCTTCTAGCTAATTTCAGTATAAGCGCGGCTTTAACACCCTATCATGACCATAATACGGCAAAGCGTATTCCTATAATTATGGAGCAATTATCGTCTGGAAAATCTGTTGCCTTGGTCAGTGATGCGGGCACGCCGCTTATTTCTGACCCCGGCTTTAAGCTCGCGCGCGCCGCCGCGCAAAATGGCCATGACATTATCCCCGTGCCGGGCGCATCTGCGGCGATTGCGGGGCTGCTGACCTCAGCTTTGCCGTCGGACCGGTTTTTCTTTGCGGGATTTTTGCCGCCTAAATCTGCCGCGCGTAAAACAGCGCTGGGCGAGATTGCCGCCGTGCCGGGGACGCTAATCTTTTTTGAGGGCGGATCGCGCATTGATAAAACTCTGGCCGATATGCTGGATGTTCTCGGTGACCGCCCTGCGGCGCTGGCGCGCGAGCTAACCAAGAAATTTGAGCAAACGCGGCGCGGCACGCTTTCAAACCTTTTGGAAGGCGTTAAATCTGATCCGCCGCGCGGGGAAATTGTCTTAATTATTGGCGGGCCTGATGAAGAGCATAAATGGGATGAGGCGCAAATTGACGCCGCGCTTATCTTGGCGATTGATGAGCTGGGCGTAAAACGTGCCGCCGCGCAAGTGGCGCAGCAATCGGGTCATAAAAAGCGCGATATTTATGCTCGCGCGCTCGCATTGAAAAACCCCGCGCCTAAAGATAATCTTGAATAAGCGGGATAAAAATAGCTATCAGCGCGCGGAAGCGGCAGGGCGGCGCGCGGAAAGTTTGGCCGTTTTTATGCTGCGGCTTAAGGGCTATAAAATTATCAAGCAGCGCTTTAAAACTAAATTGGGCGAGATTGATATTATTGCCCAAAGGCGCAGCGGCTTTGGCATTAAGAGCCGCAAGATTATCATTTTTGCGGAGGTTAAACAGCGCGCCGATTTATCCAGCGCGCTGCACAGCATCACCTCGTCTCAAACGCGCCGCATAGAAGCTGCCGCGCAGCTCTTTATGGCTCATGCGCGCGGGCTAGAAAGCCATGAATGGCGCTTTGATATTATTATAATTGGGGCAAGTTTTTGGCCGCATCATATTAAAGATGCATGGCGACCAGATTAGGTCTTCTATTCGGTCAATAAGCGGTCTTGCCAAGCGGGGAGGGCGCGGGTTAGGTCACATATATGATTCCTCCCGGCTATAGCGCGCTCGCGCAAACCAAAGAGATTTTGGCGACGCTGAAAGCTGACCGCGACCCAGTCTTAATTACGGGTGAGGCTGGGACAGGAAAATCAACATTAGTTAGTTTTTTGCGCCGCTCTGGAAAATTTCCCGCCACAGCGGTTTTAGCGCCAACAGGCATAGCGGCGCTAACGATTGGCGGGCAAACGATCCATTCCTTTTTTCGTCTGCCCCCGCGCCTCATCACCCCTGAGACAATTATGGGACAGCGCAGCAACCATCTTTGGAAAAAGATTAAGCATTTAGTTCTTGATGAAATCTCTATGGTGCGCCCCGATGTGCTTGACGGGATTGATTATATTTTGCGCCGCGCGCGCAAAAATGAGGCCCCTTTTGGCGGCGTTAAAGTGATTTTTGTAGGTGATTTTTATCAATTGCCACCCGTGGTGCGCGGCCAAGACGCGCAAATGTTGGCGCATATGGGCTATGAGACTCCCTTTGTATATAGCGCGCATGTTTTTAAAGCTCATCCGCCGCGCCTGATCACGCTAAGCGAGGTGCATCGCCAAAGCCAGTTGGAGTTTTTAGACTTACTGTCTGATATAAGGCTGGGCAAAAATATAGCCGAGGCTCTGGCCAGTCTTAATGCGGCCTGTACGGGGCCGCACCGCGCTGGGAAAATGCCCTTATTGCTGTGCGCCACAAATAGCGCGGCAAATGGGTATAATGGCCGCGCCTTAGCTCATATTGAAACGCGCGCCGCCAGATATGACGGCACTCTGCACGGAAAATTTAATGTGCGCGGCGATAAATTACCCGTACCAGAGGAGCTATCTTTGAAAGTTGGCGCGCGGGTTATGGCGCTTAAAAATGATCCCGCGCGGCGATATGTTAATGGCTCGCTTGGCAGTGTGGTCTCACTATTTGGTCAAGACGGGACGGGGGGCAAGGTAACGGTCAAATTTGATCATAATGGAAAGCGCGCCGAAATAGAGCCCGCCATTTGGGAGACGGTGAAATATGTTTGGGACGAAGCCGCGCAAGATATTAAGACCGAAATTGTTGGTAGCTATCAGCAAATTCCGCTGGCTTTAGCTTGGGCGGTGACGATACATAAATCTCAAGGGCTAACATTAGAAGATGTGCGTGTTGATTTAGAGCGCGGCGCTTTTGCGAGCGGGCAGGCCTATGTGGCCCTATCGCGCGCGACCACATTAGAGGGTCTATCGCTCTCACGGCCACTGCGCGAGCGCGATATTATCGTCGAGCGCGCCCATGAATATCATCTTGGAGAGCATCACCTTGGGAAACATCATCTCGGAACGTAGCTCTTTGACTAGCCTTCATATTTAAAACTCAGTCCAGCATATTGCGTTAGCCGCTCAATAAGAGCCTGCCCCATGGCGGGCGCGCTTGTATAAACTCCGCCGCCTGTTGTCTCGCGGCTTATATCTTGAGCAAGGCAGAGCGCCGCCTCCGTTATCATCTTGCTAGTTGAGCCATAGCCGGGGTCTTTATCGCCTGAGACAATTACGCTAAGACGCGCGCCATCTTGTGTGAGGCCCGTAAAGAGAAGCTCGTAAAAGCCTGCCTCGCGCTCTTCCTTGCTTGGGCCTTCGCCGGGCTTGGGCACGGCTTTACCGCCTGCCCCAGATAATGGATTGGCGCTGGCAATGCCTTGGGCAATTGTCTCGCCTTGCTCTCCATCGCCCGTCAAGATCATTTCATCATAGACAAAGTCTTTGCCATATTGATGACCAAGCAGAGCATTAGAGCGGTGGATATTTTTAGTGTTAATTGAGGCCATAATAAAAGGCGCTGACCAGCTACCAAGGTCATCATCATAGACCGGCTTTGCGCCGTGAGGCTGAACGGGGCCTTTAAAACTGGGCGCTAATGTGCTCGGCACTAATGTAAAAGGGTCTTTAAGCCAGTCCATAACATTTGGCTCATTGCCCGCACGCGCCATAGAGACGGCAAAACTGGCCGCTGTGCCGCCAGAAAATGTGCCCTGCATTTTGCGAACGCGCCCTTTAACACGGCTAATCGGGGCGCCGCTTTTTTGAATGGCATATTGCTGGAGCGCATAAACGCCTAGATCAAAGGGGATGGAATCAAAGCCACAAGACAGCACAATGCGCGCCCCTGACGCTTTGGCAGGCTCTGGCAAGGCGCGTACCATATCATGCATCCAAGCGGGCTCCCCGCATAGATCAACATAGTCAGTTCCGTTTTGCGCGCAGGCTGTAATCAGGGTCGTGCCGTAAAGCTGATAAGGCCCGACCGTGGTGATGACCGCTTTTGTGCGGCTGACCATTTGAGCTAGCGCAGCCTCATCCGCGCTATCGGCGATAATGAGCGGCACATTTTTGGAAATCGCCATCTCATCACGCACAGATGCGAGCTTGTCTTTATTACGCCCCGCCATGGCCCAGCTAATATCTTTATGCTGGGCGGCTATATATTCGGCGACAAGGCGGCCTGTATAGCCTGTGGCTCCGTAAATGATGAGGTCAAATTCGCGCGATAGATTGGTCATGAATGTCCTTTATATATTTAGACTGCATATCTTTAGGATGCGCGCTGCGCAGATATGCAATTATTTGCATATGATATGACATAGATATTTGCGCCGCGCAATATGCGGCTTGGTTTAAAATGCCCAGAGCCTTGTGGAATCTAGGCGCCTTGTGGAATAGAGCGCTTAATTCTTGAGAAGTGCGGCGCGCGCGCTATATATAGTCTATGCCTCTTATCACCTCACATACGGCCTTATCTTTATCTGAGCTCGATAGCCGCGCGCGAGACATATTTGCGCAAATTGTTGATGCCTATTTGGAAACGGGGCAACCTGTCGGCTCGCGCACCTTGTCTAAAACTTTATCGCAAAAATCTGGACTTAATCTTTCGGCCGCCTCTGTGCGCAATGTTATGGCGGATTTGGCGGGGCTGGGGCTTTTATCGGCGGACCATATTAGCGCGGGGCGCCGCCCGACCCATCAGGGCTTAAGATTATTCGTGGATGGCTTGCTCGAGATCGGGGATTTATCGGCGACAGAGCGTAAATCTCTGGAGGCGCAAATTGCGGCTGAAAATAAAGATGCCCAAGCGATTATGTCTCAGGCGGGGAGTTTATTATCAGGGTTGGCCGGCGGGGCGGGGCTGGTTTTATCGCCAGCCCGTCACGCCGCGCTTAAACATGTGGAATTTGTAGCCATTGATCAGATGCAGGCTTTGGCTGTTTTAGTGCATGAGGATGGCCATGTTGAAAACCGCCTCATGCCTGTGCCAAGCGGGCTTTTGCCCTCTACATTAGAGCGCGCGGGTAATTATCTCTCAGCGCGGCTTAAAGGGCGCACGCTGAATATGGCGCGCCTTGACATATTGCGCGAAATTAGCGAAGGGCGCGCCGCGCTTGATGCCGCCGCTAGCAAATTAGCCGAAGCGGGGCTGGCTCAATGGTCGGGGACACAGATTTCTGGGCAAAAACGCAGTTTAATTGTGCGTGGACGCTCGCGCCTTCTTGACAATGTGGATGCGCAAACCGATTTAGAGCGCATACAGCACCTCTTTGAAGATTTGGAGCATAAAGAAGATTTAATCGCGCTTTTGGATCGCGCGGAGACAGCCGAAGGCGTGAAAATATTTATCGGGTCGGAAAACCCTCTATTTTCACTCTCTGGAAGCAGCGTCGTTGTCGCGCCTTATCGTGATGCGTCGCAAAATATCATTGGCGCCGTTGGCGTGATTGGCCCAACTCGGCTTAATTATGCGCGCGTCATACCCATGGTCGATTATACGGCAAAAATTGTTGGTCAGCTCTTAAAGGGGCCCGGCCTTTAAAGGAAAATAAAATGAGCATTAGCCCAGATGACAAACTCCCAACCGACGCCGAACTGGACGCCGTGTTAGATCAGATCGAAGCCGCGCAAGACGAAATGGCCAAGCGCGCGCCTAAAGATGATAAAGCGGCTTCAGCCTCTTCTGAAGAGGGGGAGGGCACGGCGTCTTCTGATTCTGTTGGGGAAGAAGAGGACCCCAGCCCGCAGAATCAAGATCAGGCTCAGGCTCAGGCCCGTATTACAGAGTTGGAAACTGAAATTGCTTCTATGAAAGACAAAGCCTTAAGAGCGATGGCCGATGCTGACAATGTTAAAAAGCGCGCCGAACGCGAGGTGAGCGCCGCCAAGGCTTATGGAATAGAGCGCTTTGCTGTCGATATGTTATCTATCTCTGATAATCTTGGCCGCGCCCTTTTGGGCCTGCACGGCACAGCCCGTGAAGAGCTGGGCAAAAATGCCAAATCGCTTTTGGAGGGCATTGAGCTAACTGAAAAAGAGCTAATGGCCGTCTTTGCGCGCCATGGCATTAAAGCTGTTCCGGGCACGGGCAGCAAATTTGATCCCAATGTGCATCAAGCCGTTGCTCAGCTACCCTCAGATGAGGTTGATAAAGGTGATGTCGCCACGGTGATGCAAACAGGCTTTACGCTGGGCGAGCGTACATTGCGCGCCGCAATGGTCGCGGTTAGCACAGGCCCAGCAAAAGTCTAACCAGACAGCTTGATGGGGCCTTGATTAGGCCCTTAATTAGAGCTGTTAAGCCTTGAGGCCAGACGTAGGGCAAGACGTGTGGCTAGGCCTGTGGCTAGGATTTGTGGCTGGGCCTGCGACACATTTGCATCACTTAAATGTTTCGTTTATAACCGCTTAAAAAACTACAATGAAATGTCGGGGGGTTTATGACGGGTGAGAATGATGGTTGGGATATTTATCAAGATAAACGGGGTGAATATAGATGGCGGCGCCGCGCCCAGAACGGGAAAATAACGGGCTGTGCCTGCGAAGGCTATGACGCCAAAAAAGACTGTATCGCAAATGCGCGCCGTCATGGCATGGAAGGTAATCCTGACGATTTGGGCGTCAGTGATCGCTGGGAAGTTTATAAGGATAAACGCAATCAATTTCGCTGGCGGCGTATTGCGCGAAATGGCCAAGTCACGGGTGCAAGCTCTGAGAGCTATGTTAAGCCCGCCGATGCGAAGGCAAATGCTATGCGTAACGGCATGGCAGCGTAGCGCAATATAGGCGTAAACTGGCCAGCCTTTTATGCCTACTAGCCTTTTACGCCTATATGTGAGATGCGCATTTTATGATGACCCTGCCTTTTGACTCTTGCTCTTTTAAATGCGGCTTTAGCTGTGCCTTTTAATAGGCCAAATATAGCTAGCCCGCTTGAGCAAATGCTGGAAGCTGGCCCAGAGGCGCTTGAAACGCCCGCTGCGCGCACGGCTTTTTCTTTGGCGCTCATGGGCAGTGATTTATATGTGCCCGTTGAGCAAAGTGCGGCGGAGCAAAAGCGCGATGGCGGGGTTAGCCTCCAAGCGATAGCGATTGATGACATTGCTCATGTGCTCTTATTTACCAGCCGAGAAAAACTTGCCAGCTTTGCCGATGAGGGCACGCGTTTTGCGCGCGCCTCTGGCAAAGATATTTTTCCAAATCTTCGCGGCGCCCATGCCGTGTTAAATCCGGGGCCGCTGGGGCGTCAATTTACGCCTGATGATATTGCGTCTTTATTGAGCAAGAATAGCTCAGACTCTGGCTCAGGCTGCGGCCCAGAATGTGGTCCAAGCTGTGGCTCAGATTGTGGCTCGGGCTGTGGCCCTGATTGCGGCTCATAAAGTGATAAATTTGAAGTGGCAAAATGCGCGCTTTTCATAAATAAAAATCAAGCCTATTAAGAGCTATGAGCAGACAAAATCAAAATTATGACATTGCGATTATTGGCGGAGGCCTGACGGGGCTTTGCACGGCGCTGGCGATTGCTCATAGCGTGCAGGGCCATAATCTATCCATTGCTTTGCTCGATGCTAGCGTGCCCGATAAGCTGGTGAGCGCCAAATTTGATGGCCGCGCCTCGGCCATTGCGGCGAGTAATTTTCGGATGCTGCGCGCTCTGGGCGTGTCGTCACATTTAGAGGGCCACATTGGCCCTATGTCTGATATTTTAATTTCTGACGGCGCGGCGGGTTATGCCGCCTCCCCTCTAAGCCTGCATTTTGGCGCTCAGGATTATAAAAATAATCAGCCTAGCCCAGAGGGATTAGGGAAATCAGAACGATTAGAGACCTCAGAGAATTTTGAGGCGATGGGCTATATGATTGAAAATCGGCATTTGCGCCGCGCGCTTTTAGCGCAAATCAAACAGCACCCCTCAATTGATATTATTGCGCCCGTAAAAGTTACGGGCAGCACGGCTAACAACACGGCCAACAACACGGGCAACAGCGCCGCCAACAAGGCAGCGATGGAGCTAAGCCTAGAAGATGGCAGGCGCATTTTTGCATCATTGGCTATTGCCGCTGATGGGCGCAATTCGCAAATGCGCCGCCGCGCCAATATTGAGGTGACGGGCTGGACCTATCCGCAAATGTCTATTGTCACGACAATTGCGCATAGCCGTCCCCATAATGGCGTGGCGCATGAGCTTTTCTTGCCGGGCGGGCCTTTGGCCGTGCTTCCGCTTGCGCCAGATAATGAAGCTCTGCACCGCAGCCAAATAGTATGGTCAGATGAGACGCGCGCCGCCAAGGCCGCCGCCGCTTTGCCCGAAGAGATTTTCATAAGTGAGCTGGCGCGCCGCATTGGCCCAGAATTTGGACAGATTAGGCAGCTTATAAAACCACAAATATATCCGCTTGGACTGCAAATGGCTAAAAGCTATATGGCGGACCGGTTGGTTTTAATCGGGGACGCGGCGCATGCGATACATCCGATTGCGGGGCAGGGGCTGAATATGGGGTTGCGTGACGGAGCCGCGCTGGCCGATATTATCAGCAGCGCTTTGGCACAGGGCGCGGATATAGGCGGGGCGGCGACGCTAGAAAATTATGGGCAATGGCGCCGTTTTGACAATCAGCTTTTGGCAGCCGCCACAGATATTTTTACGCGGCTATTTTCCAATGATATTGCGCCGATTAAACATGGGCGGCGATTGGGGCTAGCGGCAATTGACCGCTTGCGTCCTGCGCGTGAGTTTTTCATTCGCGAAGCGGCGGGGGATATAGGCGATTTGCCGCCGCTTTTACGTTAGCGGCGTGCTGATTGTGCATGTCTGGCTGTGAATTAAGAGGCAAATGATATTTCAAAATGAGTTTTATATTTAGGCAGAACAATGAGTTATAAATTATATGGTCTGAAAAATTGCGATACATGTCGCAAAGCTAAAAAGGCTTTAGAGGCGGCGGGTAAGCAGGTGGAGTTTTTTGACATTCGCAGCGAGGATGTCACCGACCGCGATATTTTATTATGGGCCGATGAGGCGGGCTGGGAGGTTTTGCTCAATGTGCGTTCGGCAACATGGCGCGGCTTAACGGAGCGGCAAAAGGCTGATCTGAATGAAGATAAAGCGCTAAAGCTGATGAATAAACATCGCGCCTTAATGAAGCGCCCCATTATTGTATGGGGAAGTGAGGTCTTTGTGAGTTGGTCTAAAGCCGTTCAAGAGTCTCTTCTTTAAGAAATTTTAGAGGGCTTTATTTAGGCGCGCTTAATAGGGCGCGCCCACAGCATGAAGCTTTGAGCCATGGCGGTTGAGCCATTTGCGTCCCGCATCAGCGCTATCGACTAATGTGTCAACCACATCCCAAAAATCTTGGCTATGATTGGCTTCAACCAGATGGGCCGCTTCATGGGCGGCGACATAATCAAGCACCCAATCGGGGGCACAAATGAGCCGCCAGCTATAGGAAATATGCCCATTTTGCGCGCAAGAGCCCCAGCGCGATTTCGTATCGCGCACGGTTATTTTGGTGACCTGCTTGCCTAGCATATCGGCATATTTATAGGTGGCTGGCTCTAAGGCCTCGCGGGCTTGGCGGATAAGAAAACGGCGCATGCGTCCTTCAAGCGTGCCATGCGGGGCGGGGACAATAAGTTGGGCTGGAACTTTTTCGCCCAACTCCTCGTCAATATAGCTGGGCTGAAATTTAGGCCGCGCGCGGCCTTCTTCGGAAATAATTTGCGTTAGAGCGCCTTTAAAATAAATCTTCTTGCCATGAGCAAAGGGCTGGGCAGGGGGCAGCTCTTGTAAATGAACTTTGATCCAGTCAGATTTTTTCTGGGCAAATTTTCGCGCCGCAGGCAGGTCGCGATCATGGGGGGCGGTGACAATCGCCATGCGTCCCGCCGCATCCAGCTTGATAGAAATGCGCCGCGCGCGCGGCTCTATTTTATAAATGATGCGCGGCTCTATAGGGTCACGGCCTCTATAATTGCCATGGTTATAATCATTAAGCTCAGAGCCTTTACGAGGCGTGGATGAATCTGGACTTGCACCCGTGCCTAGAATAGGCTTGTTTGCAGCTTCAAAGAAAGCAGGGCGTGTGCCCGCTGGATTTAATTTGGAAAGGAATCCTGCCATGCCCAAGCTATCCTCAATTAAAGGCGCGCCTAGCGCCGTGATTCTTTCATTCATGCTACTGTGCTCTGCTTGCAGCAAAAAAGAAAGCGCGCAAAGCACTTTGGCCATTATTAATCCCGATCAGGCTCTGGCCGAGCTTGGTTTGGCAACATCTGGGGACGGCCCTATCAGTTGGTCTAATATGTCAGGCGATAATGGTACATATGTTTATGATGATGTGAGCATTGATTTGGAAGAGCTGAGCACTCCCATGATGATTGATAAGCTAACCTTGACGGGCGCAACAATGGTTGAAAATGAGGCGGGCGTGCGGCAGGCAATCTTTGCGAGTTTAACTGCCCAAGATTTAATCTTGAGCGGCGATGATGAGGTTACGCTTACGATAGATAATTTTACGCTAAGCGCGCCCACGCCAGAGACAGCGAAAGCGTCTGCAAAAATTTTGTCACAGGCGGATATAGAAGGCCTTACTGAAAACGCCGCCTATGGCTTTGGAGAATTAGAGCTTAATGACATTAAAATGATCGGGCTTGAAGATGGAGGAACGACCAATTTCACCATTGGCAATATGAATATCACGGATGCAAATGAAGATAAGATTGGGCGCTTTAAATTTTCGGATGTGGCGATGTCTTTTTCGGCAAGTGCGGCCTCAGCTGCGGGTAATGGGGATCAGGATATAACTATGTCTGTTGCAACTTTTGAATTTAACGACATGCCTTTAAGCCAATTTAGGAATATTGATGGGAACTATGCTGGATTAGCGAGCCAGTTAGGCGCTATGAATCCCTATGAAGATTTTATGGGCGATGTCACAGTTGCGGACTTAAACTTTGATATTATGGGCGTCACGGGCGCGATGAAATCGCTCACGCGCCGCGCACACGTCAAAGGCGATGTGACTGAGCTCACGCAGAAAATGGAGAGTTTTATTATCACGCCTGGCGATCAAGTTGGCCCTATGCAAGCGCTTGGCGCGCTCGGATATGAGCAATTTGAATTTAATAGTGAAAGCGTGAGCTATATGGATGAGAGTAAGGACCTTATTACATTAGGCGAGAATGTTTTTAGCCTTAAGGATGGCTTTAATCTAAGTCTTGACATTGAGGTAGGGGGCTATGGCACGGCTCTTAAAGACTATGCTAAAAATGTACAGCAGCTTGAAAATGATGACCCATTTGAACGCGCGGACACGATAACGGCTTTGAATAAAGAGCTTTTCAATGCGGTCAATGTGCATGAACTTGGTATGAACTTTGAGGATCAAGGGTTGGCTGAGCGCGGGCTTAACTTTGCAGCTTTGATGCAGGGCACAGAGCCAGAGCGGGTAAAAAGCCAGCTATCAGGTATGATGCTTATGTATACAATGACGCTTAGTGATGACGCCAAATCGAAAATGATGATCAAAATGATTGAAGCCGCGTCAGACTTTATCAATAATCCAGACACGCTGAAATTGGGAATTTACCCCTCATCACCCATAAGCGGGAAGCATTTGTTCGGTCTATTTTCTGACGGGCCAGAGGCGCCGCAGATTAGCGTAGATGATCTCGGATTTGTCGCCGAAGGCGGCTAGCGGTTTACGGCTCTATTTTTAGGTGCCCGTTTTTAAGTGATCTTTGAGACGGGCAGCCATTTCGGCGGGGGTGTTTTCATGCGTGAAAATATCCACAAATAAGCCATCCTTGCCCATCAGATAAACAATATCTGTATGGTCCATTGTATAGCCTGCCGCGCTTTGCGGGTCATCGACGCGGTTTTTATAAACGCGAAAGGC
>JALZUP010000069.1 GCA_023301505.1 Robiginitomaculum sp. | reverse complement strand
CCCAGAAAAGCGCCCAGAAAAGCGTTCAGAAAAGCGCAGCTCAAAACTCGCGATGGAGTGCAACTGTAAGCTCGGCTGTGAGCCTGCACGCTTTCACCATAGGGCTTAATATAACGCCCGCATTGATTATGGCCACGATTGACGACGATAGCGAGAAAGCCACTCTTGAAATTGAGGTTGAAACAAGCTGGCGCGCGGGTGATCGCGTTGCTGAAATGCAGATTGATGGGCGGCTTATGATTGTGCAAGCGCGCCCCAAAGACGAAGCAGGGTTTATTATCACCTATCGCGGCGGATTGGTTGATGTCAGTCTGGAGCGGCTTCTGGAGTAATAGCTAGCCGCGCGAAAAGAGCATGGTCTTCGTTTTGGCTTGGATTATCCGTGGTGAGTAAAGTCTCTCCGACAAAGATAGAATTGGCCCCTGCCATAAAACATAAGGCTTGGGCTTCATCGCTCATGTGTTCGCGGCCCGCAGATAGGCGCACATAGCTTTGCGGCATTAAGATACGCGCAACGGCGATAAGGCGCGCAAACTCAATAGGGTGAATAGGCTCGCTCTCACCTAGCGGCGTCCCAGCGACGGGGACAAGCGCATTGATAGGCACGCTTTCAGGCGCAGGGTCAAGATTGGCTAAAACTTGCAACAATCCGATGCGGTCTTCAGCTTGCTCGCCCATCCCAACAATACCGCCGCAACATACTTTCATGCCAGAGGCGCGCACTCGGCCCAGCGTATTTAGGCGATCTTCAAATGTGCGCGTAGAGATGATGCGGCCATAATCTTCGGGCGCGGTATCAATATTATGATTGTAATAATCAAGCCCGCTATTAGCGAGGCGCTTAGCTTGCTCAGAACTGAGCATGCCAAGGGTCATACAGGTTTCAAGCCCCATATTTTTGACCTGCTGAGTCATATCGCAAAGCGCGTCCATATCGCGATCTTTTGGCGAGCGCCATGCGGCTCCCATGCAAAAGCGGCTAGCTCCTCCTGCCTTTGCCTTGCGCGCGGCTTCTAAGACAGGCTCAATATCCATAAGTTTGGAAGGCTTTAACCCCGTGTCAAAATGAGCAGATTGATTGCAATAGCCGCAATCTTCGGCGCAGCCGCCTGTTTTAATCGATAAAAGCTGTGACATCTGAATTTGATTAGGCGCAAAATTATCCCTGTGCACGCTTTGGGCGCGCAAGATAATATCCATAAATGGCGTCTCCATCAGCGCCGTTATCTGCGTGCGGCTCCAGCCAGATTTGGCGGGTTTGCTGGAATGAGGCGCATAATTATTGGGCAAGGGGGCGCCGCCGCGCGCATTACTTGCGTGGGAGTCATCTGCGCGGGCACCGTCTTGCAGGGGCACATTTAGTCTATCTATCAAAGTTGCCATATTGTCCTAAGCCTTAGCCAGATAATTTTATTGAGCGCGCCTATAGCCTGCCTATTGAATTAGGTCAGGCCAGTATTGAGGGCAAGGATAAATTAAAACCCGCCGCCTGTTTTAAATCCGCCAGAGCGGCGCGCGCTTTTGGGGAAACTAATTTTAGACATATTGCGCGAAGAACCGCGTGATGTGGAGCGGCGTGATGAGGAACGGCCCTGCCTATTAGACCTGCCGCCTGATCTGTTATTACCCCGCGGCAGGCGCATAGCTTCGCCCCAATCAATACCGCCAAAATCATTATTTGTGCTGCGCGAGACTGTGCGCTGCGCTCGTCTTATTTGGTTCCAAAGGTCATCGCCAGATAAGGCGCCAATGAGGGCTTGGCCTAAAAGGGCGGATATTAAATCTGCGTTGGGGAATTGCGAAAAGGGTGTGTCATAGCGATTTTTCTTAAATTTGCGCCGTACATTTTCTAGCTCTTTGAGCGATGTTTGCTGCTTTTTTAAAAGCTTGCTGGCCTGATTTTGATCTTGCTCCAGCTCAAAACTTTGCTTGCGTAAATCACTTAATATAGCCACAGCGCGGTCATCATCAGGTGAGGCGGTTTGCGCGGCCAGCACGTTTAAACCGGGGCGGTCTTTGGCCGCTAGCGCGCGCGATAAAAGCTTGATGGCCTCTGCATAAGGCCCGCTTTGCCCCGCTGTGAGGGCGGCTTGCTCATTGCGAACTGCGAGATGTTTATCTTCTTGGGCGGCGATTTTGGCATCAATTTTTTCAAGCTGGCTTTGAGCCTTAAGCGAGTCTTGGCGCGCTTTTTCTACCCCTTGAGAAATGAGCATGTCTTGCTCGCGCTTTTGTAAATGCTCACGCGCTTCATCGGCTTGATCTTGCAAACGCTCTAAATGGGTTTCTAGCCGCGCTGGAATGGCTTGGAGGCGGCGATAATTAATGGCTGCGCTCTGATAATTACAAAGCCGTGCAATCCAGCCATCGAGCATTTTTGTCAGCGCCCAGCCTTTGGCGTCTTTCTGGCCATAGCTGCGATTTTGTAAATAGGTGAAAAAGCCATCCTCGCGGTAAGGCGCGCCTTTATCTTGCTCATCTTCACGCGCGACGACGAGCTTGGCTTCGGCGCGCTCGCTCATAGCGTCAAAATTATCGGCCTTGCTTATCAAAGTGGTATAATCTGGATCGGTGAGTAGTTTTTTCTGGCAAGCGGCGGCCTTTTTATCATAGGCGGTAATGGCGGCGGTGACGGCTTTTTCTTGGGCGCGGCGCTGGGCTTCAAGCTCTAAAATTTTATCTTCTATCTGCTCGGCTTTAATGGCTAGGCGTCTTTCTGAGCGCTCATGCGCGGCAAGAAGTTTTGCTGCTTGGCGATCAACAGAGCCTAGTTTTTGCTCATCCTCACCTGCGGCGATTAGGTCAAGGCGCAGGCGCGATATTTTCGACAAGGCCAAGCTTTCTTCACGGCGCAGCGCGACAAGCTGGCCAGAGATTTTGGCAGGCAGAATGGACGCTTTAGAGAGATCATTGCGCGCGCGCACAATGGCGGTATCAATGGCGTGTAGGGTTTTTTGGCCGCTTACCATGTGACAATCTTTCCGCCCAAAACAGTTACATTATAGCTCGGCTCAATTGCGCCGCGCGGCTTGCTGCCAATAATTGCGTTTTGAATGATTTGATCATCACCCTTATCTGCCGCGACATTATTGTAAATTTGCGCAGGCACGCGCACGCCCCAAATTTCCACGCGCTTTGTCACTTGATCTTCTTCGGAGATAATGGTGACAGGCACGATTTGTCCAGACGGGCTGATGGCTTCTACAATGAGGTAATAATTTTTCACCGCTTCATTATCATCATTAAGGCGGAATACGCCGCTGCTCTCGCCTGGCCGGCTGACAATACGCAGATTATAGCTCTGGCCTAAATCTAGCCCTAAAAGCTCAAGGCGGTCGGTGAGGGATTGAGCTTGCTCGGCCTGTCCACTTTGCGCCGCGCTTTGGCCGTCTTCATAAAGGGCCATTATCTGCGCGCGGGCATTATCGGTGCTGGCAATGCCCAAGGCTTTGCTACGCGCGGCTTCAAGCTGAGCAGGAATATCTTGAGCTAAAAGCTTTGCCTGCTGGGCTGCGCGCGCCTTAGCTGGGCCTTCAATGGCGGCGTAATTAATCGTCCAAGCCAGACCTGCCATAGCGGCAATAAAGAGAAGCGGGCGCCCCCATTTGCTGCGGTTGATGTATATTTTCCCTAAGGCTCGGTTCAAACCCGCTTTGGGGGGATGATAGGCAAAGCGCTCATCTTCGAGCGCGGTGACGCCGTCTTCTAAAATATGGTCGGGCACCTCAATGCCTTGGGCGGCATAAATATTGCGAAGGCGGGTGACCAAATCGGCGCGGCGATCCGTGCTGGACAGATCTTTTTGCAGCATGGCCTCATCATGGCGCAGCGTATCAACCACATCCATAGCCAGCATCACCTCATCGAGCGGCGCGTTTGCTCCGGCAAGCGGCTTATCTGGCAAAGGGGCGTTAGAGGTGCTCATAATGCTGGATTGGCTGAGTTGATTGGATTAATGGGACGCCGCCTAATGGCTTTAGGCGGAAGGCGCGTCAAATTCTAGCCCCAACGCGGTGGTGGCCCCGCTCTGTGCTAGGCGCGCCATACGCCGTTTGCCATCTTCGACAATTTCGCGAATTTCTTGGCTATTATCGGTCGCCATATCGCGCATTTCGGCAATGATGTCTTGGCTGCGCTCTTGATAGGCGACAACAGAATCGAGCAGTTTTTTGACAGCGGCCGCGGACACGGTTGGGCCATAGCCAGCTTTTAGGGCCGCTTCTTGAACTTTGTCACCCACTTCGGCCAAGGTTTCTAGGCTCTCTTCAATACCTCTTTTCATGGCGTTGAGCGTTTCCGTACTCTCATGCAATCCGTGCATGCCTGTAAATGTAGCTGTTAAGGCCGTCAGTACGATTTCATTCGTGCCAAAGAATGAAATAGCCTGAGCATAAACGCGCTCTTTGGCATTCTTCATTTGCACGAGGCGCGACATAACCACTTCGGATGTATTATAACCGACCGTAATATTGTCAGATAAATCTTTGGCAATTTGGTAGCGCTTATCACTGCGCTGTAAATTACGCAGGGCTTCATCACGGGCCAGCTCTAATGTAGCGCGCTGTTTGGCATCTTCGCCCGTATAGCCTTCTAAGGCGGCAACAGATTTTTGCACGCCGTCTTTCGAGTTAGATAATTCGGTTTCCGCCTTATCCATGACATCAATGGATAGCACTTCGCTGTTTTTTAGCGCGCCGCGAAAATCCATATAGGATTCGAGGATAAGCTGTTCACGCTCAATTTGATTTTTGCTTTCTTCGGCCACATCCAGATAAAGCGTTTTGATCTTTTCAAACCGGCTGGCAATAGAGCCGCGCGTCATCTTCATCCATAGATTTGAGGCCCGCTCCATTGTGTTGATTTTGCCATCTGCATATTGGTCGACAAGGGCTTTGGAATCATCACGGATAGAATTAAACGCTTCGGTAATGCCCTGATAGCGCTCGCCCACTTTAATGCCAGAGACTTGCTCGCGCACAACCTCGTTAAAATAGCTAGCTTGGTCTAGCGTGCGGGCAATGGCGGCCACTTTGTCTTCATCTAAATCTTTTATTTGATTAAGCAGCGTGATGATAGGCACGGGATCGCTTTCGCCTTGCAATAGGCCTAGCTCGCGAAGACCTCCAAGGGCGCGGTCTAAATATTGTAATGTGCTAAGTTGATTGGCCATAATGCTTGTCTCCAAGAATGCTGCTTATTGAAATTTAGCCAAGCTTACGCGGGCGCGAGCGAATGCGCAATTAGCTTTGACATTTTGACGGTATGTCTGATCTGGGGCTGATGTGAGGTGAGTAAGTTTGAGATACATAAAAACCCGCCTATATTAGGCGGGTCAATATTAAGTTGTTACTAGATTAAGTGGCTTGCTAAATTATTTCGGCGCGATGACCATCGTCATCAGGCGGCCTTCGGTTTTAGGCTCAAACTCAACCTTGATAATATCTTCAAAATCGACTTTGACGCGGTTAAGTAAATCCATGCCGCGATCCATATGGGCCATTTCGCGGCCCCGAAAACGGACTGTGACTTTGACCTTGTCGCCGCGCTCGATAAATTTGCGAATGGCGCGGCCCTTCACCTCATAATCATGTGTATCAATATTGGGGCGCAATTTGATTTCTTTGACCTCTTGGGTCTTTTGCTTTTTCTTAGCTGCGGCGCGCTTTTTCTGGTTTTCAAAGCGCACTTTGCCATAGTCGAGAATTTTAACGACAGGCATTTTAGGGTTGGGAGCAACTTCAACGAGGTCAAGGCCTGCTGCGCGCGCGGCGGCTTTGGCTTCGGCAATAGACACTTCGCCGCGTTTCTCACCGGTCTCTGTAATCAGAAGAACGCGGGGATTATCAATATCATCATTTATGCGCGGGCCTTTTTGGCGTGAAGGCTGGGCGGCTAGGGGTCTACGGGCTATACGGATATCTCCAAAGTGGCTAATTTTTCAAAACTTATGCTGCGCATTTTAGCGCATCTGGCTATATGACGCTAGGGCTGATAAATTACAAGAGCTAAAAGAGGGGGAAAATCCCATTCATTGAGCCAGAAAATAGCGGTTTTATGGCAATTCTCATGTGAGTTTCACAAGAAGAGCTGGGGAAGAGCTGAGGAATGGCTGAAAAGTCAATTTCGATATAGACAGGCTTTGTAAAGCGCAACAGTTTCACATCTGATTCTAAAAGAGGGTGATTCTAAAAGAAGGTCTTCAAGCATGACAGAGGCGAAAAAGCCGCAAATATTATCGCGGCGGGATGGACATAATTTGCGATATTACCAAACCACGCCACAAATAGGCGGCGGGGCGGGGGAGTCTTCCGGCTTTATCTGGTGCGGGGGATTAAAGTCGGACATGGAGGGCGGCAAAGCGGTCGCGTTACATGATTGGGCAAGCGGCTCTGGCCGTGATTATGTGCGTTTTGATTATTATGGCCACGGGGTCAGTGATGGCGATTTTGCGGATGGCAATATATCGCGCTGGCGCGATGATACTTTGGCGGTGCTTGATGAGCTGACACAGGGGCCGCAAATCCTCATTGGTAGCTCTATGGGAGGCTGGGTAAGTTTGCTCGCGGCGCTGGCGCGGCCAGAGCGCGTGGCGGGGCTGCTCTTAATTGCGCCCGCGCCTGATTTTACGCAACATATGTGGGATAATTTTCCGCAAGCGGCCAAAGACCAAATTATGACGCAGGGGCTTTATCTATTGCCCAGCGAATATGGCGCGCCTTATGAAATTACGCGTCAGCTTATCGATGATGGTTACTATCCTCGAGGCGCAA
>JALZUP010000068.1 GCA_023301505.1 Robiginitomaculum sp. | reverse complement strand
GTGAATTATAGTTATCCGGTTTTTTCGGAGAATTTGTGGGTGGTGGCGTTGGAGTATTTGGTGGTGGGATATTTTGTTTGGCGGGAGCGGGAGTTGTTTATTCAATACAATTAACCTAATTTAAATACTTAAAGTGTAAGTATCATTTATATCACCGAACTAAGACAATTGATTTTCTAATATTTTTTAAATTACCCCGTGGCTCCATAAAAGTTACTAGACAAACATAAACACCACTTGAGAACTCTTTTCCCGTTTCAAAATTTCTGCCGTCCCAGCCTTGATTAATATCAATTGTTGAAAATACCATCTGTCCCCATCGGTCAAAAATAGATAGCTTAAAATCCTTAATGCCATCAAAAACTCCAACGCCTTTAAATTCTTCGTTATTACCATCTTGATTTGGCGTAAAAGCATTTGGTAGAAAATAAGAAACTCCAGGCACCACATCAATGATCTTTAGTACAGAATCTTGACATCCGTACTGATCTTCAACTAATAATGAAATTTGTTGAAATCCAGTATCGGCAAATACGTATTCAAAATTTTCCTGAAAAAAAACATCTTGGTTATTGATATTCCATTCCCAACCTATATCACGTTCTGAAGTACTATTCAGACTGACTACTGGGTCAAATCCAGTAACTATATCTGGAGACCATTGGAAATTAGCGATAGGAGGACTTTCTACCTTTATCAAATCATGAAATACCGTATCAATATAACAACCTAATGGTGAAGTAATCGAAACAGAGAGGGGGTAAACACCTTCTTCTATATAGGAATGAGTAGGAATAAATTCTGATGAAAAATTGTTATCTCCGAACTCCCAATAGATTTGATAGTTACTATCAATAGGACTAGATAAATTTGTAAAGGTTGTCAATAATGGGACGCACCCTTCACTATAATCTGGTGATATTACAATAATCGGTGGTGCAGGTTGCCAATTTATTAATGTTTGGACACTATCTGTACAAGAAAAGATATTAGTGATCTTTAAGGAAGCATTAAATTCTCCAGGATCTTCGTAGCGATGAAATACATTTTCTTGTTCTATAGAATTTCCGTCTCCAAAATCCCAAAGCCATTCTTTTATTTCAGTGCCTGACGAACGAGATTCATTATAAAATTCTACTGGTCCTCCTACACAGGTATCATAATCAGTCATAAAACCAGCGATTAGTTCTTTAGACACATTGACAATTACATTGGCAGTATCAGAACATTCTGCATTAGCATTGAGTGACAACTGACCAGTGAAAGAACCATCAGTTGGAAATGAAACAGCGAGATTCCAATCATTATATTCAATGACATCATTACCAATATTGAATAGCCATTTAAATTCATCAATAAAATTTGTATCAGTGCTTAAGTTATTAATTTCAACTATATCACTATTGCATACATTAAAAATAAATGTCCCATCATTGGTAATACTATCTGCTTCAAGATTGGCTACTACTTCTCGTTGGCATTGAATCACATTTTGTTGAAAATCACGATAGACTGTACTTAATAGTTGTCCATTTCTATATTCACTTACAGTTATCCCTATAATAAACTGACCAACTTGATCAGGAATCATTCTTAGATATCCCGTACCAGCATCAATATCAAATGTAGCATTTATACCTAAGGGGTCAAGAAAACGAAATTCTGGAAAAATAAAATTCACTGGGGGATATGGAGGAGGACTGTATAAAGTAGAAGTGCCATTATTTATTCTTATAAACGGTGCATATAATCCATAGACTAGTTGGTCACCATCAATATCAAAAGCAAAATTTTCAAATTCTGTTGTTTCATCTTTACAGATTATGCTGGGTGGTAGTTCTTGAAAAGTAGGACTACTATTATATTCCTGTTGAGCGAAAGGAGTTATTTCAATAAACATTGAATACCCCCAAGCGAGTAGATCGCTAAAATTGATATTACTTAATTCAGTATTCCTACAGCATGTCTGAAAAGCAAAAAAGTAACTACTATCACTAACTGGTAATTCAATTTCTGTACTATAAATTCTTCTTTCAACACATGGAAATTCAGGAGCTATCAAACATGGAAATTCAGGTGTCTCTTGGACAATTAAAGTATCTAAAGAAACATTTGGATAGGGCAAAAGCAATTCATTTCCTCTGTAGAGATCAATAGAAAAGCTTTCTCCACCTATCGGAGAGTTACACTCTATGTAGTAGGTTAGAGAGATTCTATATATTCTTGAATTTTGGGAATCACCATCTCCTAGGCATTCGTAGGTCATTTCTCCACCTATTGCCCAACTGGCAAGGCAGATAGATGGTAGAATGAATAAGAAAATTAATACTTTTAAATGCTTATTGAAGCATAATATCATTGCGTTCTATGTTTACTTATCTCTAGTATATTCATAGAAAATAGGATCAGACTCTACTCCATTAACAACCCAATAGAACTTATAAGTTCCATCTTGCTTGGGTCTTATTATTCCGTGAGTATCAAAGTATTGTTCATATATATTTACACTCCATTCTCGTGATGTCTTTGCAGCCACTTTTTCACTCTTTATATTTTTCCCACAAATTATTCCTCCAATAAAATCTATTACTCCATTAGGATCCTCAACATACAGTGTATTACCTAGTGTAAGGAAAAAATATGTTCCAATATCTTGGTCGGAAATATTGTTTAGCTCGCATTGGATTATCCATTTATTTGATTTTTTTTTACTGAAATTTAAATCTAGACCAGAGGTAGTTTGGCTATAGCAGGGTAAAATACTCAGAAAAAAAAGTACTATAAAAGTTACTATTTGTGTCTTATTTTTCATGTTTTTATGTTTTTATGTTTTACTCAATAGGATCAACTAAATTTCTAATGTGATTGATACATTCAATATAAAATTCGGCAATATCATCTTCGCGGTCTCGCCCACCACTCATAAGTCCATGATCTTTACAATCATGACTATTGTATAACGGATCAGTTTCGTCTACATCTACATGAGGGTACCTTACACCTGTTTCATTAGGATCGGCCCAAACAGGGATTATACTAAATTGGTGTCCTAATTCATGAGCTAACGTTTCCTCAATTGCTATTTCGTTTTTATTCCCAAACGTATGATTCTCATAAAAGGTATATGAAATATTAAGTCCTTTAACAGTAAATCCTAGCGATATTCCATTAGCATCCTGATTAGCAGGTATTATTTGAAATAGATTATCAGAATAAGTCGGTGGTGTTATTTGAGATGTTACTCTCCATGTAGTAGCATAAAGTGTTGCTATGTTATTAGTTGGCATATTCGTATACTTAGGAACTTTATCATGACCAATAGAGTTTCGTACAACTTCTACAAAGGCACCACCATCCATGCCACTAGATATCCAACCATATGCTTCCTTCAAAGCACCTTTATTTAATGGTGCATTTAAACCTGAATAAGAAATTGGAACTGAAAAAGTTTCATTTTCATCTTTAATCTTTACACCGTAAAATCGCTCAACAGTAAATGAATTTTGAAATCCTGAAATCATTAATACATTGCTATTTGTTACTTCATCTATTACACCACTCTCTGCCAAAGTGCCGTCGGGTGAAAAAACTTCTACTTCAGTACCCATCATAAAATCAGTTGTATTATCTACAACGAGTGTATTAATAGCATTATTGGAATTAATGTTGGAACTTTCAACAATAGTGGCTCCTTTCTTGTACATTTCGTCCACTTCTAAGTAAATTCTTTTCCACGCCTCTAAAATAGTTGTTTTTACTACCCCACTAGCAAAATTTTCATCTAAACTCGCTTCTACCTGATAATTATCACCTGCATACTGGTTTGTTATAGAAAGTATTACTGTAGCGACTCCATATGATCCATCCTGAGAAAACATTGCTTCCGCAATTCCTCCGTTGCTTAGCGTTCCTTTCTCACCCACATTATCATTAACTTCAGCATTTTCATTGTTGTCATCACATCCTAAGTCATCTTCATATGGTGAAAGGTCATCAGGGTCTATTTCTTCACCATTCTGAGTTACAATTCTAAAATAAACATTTTCACCAACTTTGCTGAGAGGTACATCAACTACAATATTAACTTGAGCATCATGTTCTTGGTACTTTGTGTAATACACATCATCATGTATTGTCGAGATTAGTATTTTACCAGCATTAAGTATACTTCCATAAGAACCTTCAAAGTCATTTACTGAGGGATGAATTTCGATTTTGTCACAGGAAAAGTCGAAACCCATAGTTCTCCCTTCATCAGTCTCAGTATGTTGTGCATTTAATAAGATGGAAAAGCATCCTATAAGAAAGAGAGATAAAAAACATCGTATTTTATTCATTTTAATTTTGTTTTAGATGTTTAGAATTAGTTGTTAATATATATAGCTTGCTTAATGTACTTATTTCCTAAATCGTCAATAATTTGAACGAAGTATAATCCATTAAAAAGCGGGCTATTTGGTATTATCTGATGAAAATTGCGACCTTTTTCTAATTGAATGGCTTTTACAAAAATGATCTGTCCATAAGCATTGATAAGGTGCATATCAGCAGTTCCTTCGTTTGCAGATTGAAACGTAATATTTAGCTCATCACTAAAAGGATTAGGATAAAGACTTAATTCTTCAATAGGCTTTTTCATTAAGTCTTTTGAAAAATTCATTTTATTTTCAACTGAATTCAATGTGTTATTTCCTTCTCTAATTTTCGCTTCCTTGAATTTATTTTTTGAATTGTCATAAGCCCAAATCAGCTCACCTTCTGAATCAAATTTAAAAATATAGTCATCTTCTGTTTCGATTTCTGTCTGATGTTCAATCACATCTTCAGTTGTACGAGCTATCAACAATTCAATACTTCCTTTTCTGATTTTATATTCAATATCTTCATTTATCAAAGAAGTTTTAGATTTAGTTACATAAGCATCGTTTGGATGTGTTTTAACGTATGTTTGATAATCCATATCAAATTTCCTCTTATCCTTACTAATTTTAGTATTTCCGGAAGCATAGAAAAATTTACCTTCATTACCAGGTCCACCTCCACCGATAGTTCCATCTCCTCCATCTGTGCAAATCTTGATACCGCCATTAATAGGTTTACATATTTTCACTACAAAGCAAATAGTCTCAGTACATTCTAAGGAAGCAGTGCCAAAATTTTTTATCACCGTGTAACAATACTCTCCAGGACAGGTAATATCATTATTTTCTACTGAACCACTATTTAACTGAACTCCTTGTGGATCAAATCCACAAGGACCAAATCCATCTATAAATACAGGAAATATGGTTTCAGCAAAAAATATTTCGTAAGAACCATTTGTTTGTGTTCCATTTTGGTCAACCTGAATATCAACAATTTCAACGGTTATAGCTGATTGGGAATAACTAATTGAACTTACCAAAAGGCACGATACAATTATTGTTATCTTAAGCAAAAATAGTTTTATAAATTTCATCATTTGAATATTTGTATGTGAATAATGAAGAAAAAATTGAGATGATTAGTAATCACTAAAACAATGAATTACCTTTAATTATTTTTAAAAAAAATCATCATCAATATTATATCAACAACATAGCTCCGTAAAAGAAAGCTCAACCGAATTCAACCAAATTGATCTTTCAAGCATAAAAACACCATTGTAATCGAATAACTACAACAAATTCCTCTCTCTTTTTTTATAAATTGTACAGTATAGACAACCAAAAATCTAAAGACTTGATTAATGGCTTTAGGAAGGCCAAGAAGACCCTGATGGGTTAAAACTAAACAATACTTTTCAAAAAAAAAAAAACGATAACAAATCGCAAACTTTAACACTTTCCTTCCTTAATTAGCAATTAATTAATCATAATTAAACAGTATTTGATTTTAACAATTACATATTTTTGTTAAAATATCTTCGTTTGCCTATAAAGAAACAGATTTTTATCTACTTTACATCTACTTAGACAGATGCTTTTTTCATTGACCTTATTTTTGTTTTGTACGACGACCGTGATGCCTTGGTATCTGAGTGGGTTGATTTTATTTTCTGTTTTTACGGGACATCGTTATCCGATTGTCTGGTCTTTTATGATTTTGATGACTTATGTGAATTATAGTTATCCGGTTTTTTCGGAGAATTTGTGGGTGGTGGCGTTGGAGTATTTGGTGGTGGGATATTTTGTTTGGCGGGAGCGGGAGTTGTTT
>JALZUP010000067.1 GCA_023301505.1 Robiginitomaculum sp. | reverse complement strand
GATGATCTTGATATAAAGACGGCTAAAAATAGCCAAGCAAAGCCGCAATCTCTTGTTGGCCGTCTTGTTCGCGCGGCGCTTTTATGGGCCATCCCGCTTATGGCGCTGGCGGCGTTTGCGCTGACATGGCTTTACCGCAGCTCCACATATCAGATTTTTGAAGGCCCATTATCTGAGACAGTGACGAGCCTGATTAATTCATCCGAGATGATTAATCCTGAAACAGGGCCGACCATTATTGCGATTAATCAAGAGCCTGTTGATCCGCGTTATCAGCGCGCCTTATCGGGGAGCTATTGGCAGGTTTATAGCGGAACAAGTGATCAAGACTTAAAGTCTGAGATCAGCTCACGCTCTTTATATGGCAGTACGCTAGATATTGACCCTAAATATATTCAAGAGCTGATTGATAAGCCTGGGCTAGATTTAAGGGCCAATGCGATGGGGCCAGATGGGGAACGGCTGCGCGTTGTGGCGCGCTCTGTTATCTTACCGCAAATGCAGCGCCCACTCATTATGATGGCCGCGATAGATCAAGGCCCAGCCATGCGCTCCGTGCAGCGCTTTGCGGTATTATCGGTCTTGTTTTTAACCACATTAGCCATTGGCCTGATTGGGGCCGTATTGTTGCAAGTACGCACAGGATTAAGGCCGCTTTTTGATTTGCGCGATAGGGTGGCGGATGTACGCGAGGGGCGCGCCGTTGAAGTAACGGGGGATTATCCCAAAGAAATTGACCCGCTGGCGGGGGAGCTAAACTCTCTCATCGCGCATAATAAAGATATTGTAGACCGCGCTCGCACCCATGTGAGTAATCTCGCTCACGCGCTTAAAACGCCTTTGGCCGTGTTAAAAAATGAAGCCAATACAAGCTCTGGCGCTTTGGCGGATTTAACCACGCGGCAAACGGATATTATGACCCGTCAGGTCAATCACCATCTTAGCCGCGCGCGCGCCGCCGCGCGCGCCAAAGCCACAACGGCGCGCACAGATGCCAGCACAGCGCTAAAGGATTTATCACGTACCCTGACCAAAATTTATCAGGGCAAAGGGGTCGCGATTGTAGAGGATATTCCAAGCGGGCTAAGCTTTAGGGGCGAAAAACATGATTTTGATGAAATGGCCGGAAATCTTCTCGATAATGCCTGCAAATGGTCGGCCAGCCTTATCAGTCTAAAGACGCGTGATTTAGGGGATGGGCAGCTTGAAATTATTGTGGCCGATGATGGGCCCGGTCTTGAACCAAAAGATTATGCCGCCGCCCTGCAGCGCGGTATGCGCCTAGATGAAACGACGCCCGGCACGGGCTTTGGCCTGTCCATTGTTGATGATTTAGCGCGCGCTTATAAAGGGCATTTGGAGCTTAGCCGCGCGGAACTTGGGGGGTTGTCCGTTAGGCTTGTTCTGCCGGCCGCCGCCCCTCTTCGCGCGAAGGCCTGATAGGTTATCTGATGACGGCCCCGAAAGACCCAGCTCAAAACATAGCTCAAAGCCCAACTCATTTGGTGCATTTAGAACAGCGTAAGCAAAGCGGGGCGCGTCTATATTCGCCAACGGCGGGGCGCAATAAAGGCCCAATAGCGCAGGCCTTGGCGCAGCATTTGCCGCCAAATGCGCGCGTTTTAGAAATCGCCTCTGGGACAGGCGAACACGGCGTTGCCGTTTGCGCCGCGCGCCGCGATATTATCTGGATGCCCTCTGAGATTGACACCGAATCGCGCCGCAGCATTACAGATTGGGCAAGCGAGACAAATGGACAGATGCATATGCCGCTCGCTTTGGATATGCAAAACCCTGATTGGCCTTTGGACGGCTCGAAGACTGTTTTAAAGGCTGACGCTATCTATAATGCGAATATGCTGCATATTGCGCCTATTGAGGCGGCTTCAGGTCTGGCGCAAGGCGCGGCGCGCGTGCTGGGTGAGGCTGGTATGCTCATTCTCTACGGCCCTTTTCTTTTCGCAGAGAAGAGCGCGCAATCCAATTTGGATTTTAATGAGCGTTTAAAAGCTAGAAATGTGCTCTGGGGTGTGCGCGAGTTAGAACTTGTTAAGGATATATTTGCCGAATCTAGCCTAGCTTTACGCGAGACGCTGGCTATGCCCGCCAATAATCATTGTTTGATTTTTACGCGGCGCTCATAGCTAGCGGGCCTAACGGTCAATAAGGCTCTGAACAACATCAATGACAGGCTCTTCAGTGTGAAGTTTTTGTCATCTTTTGGACAGGTTGGCGTTATGTCTCACAGAGCAAACTAAGGATATGGAGATGGCCATGCAAACCGCATTAAAGGCATTAAAACATATAAGATGGAGCGTGAGCAGCGCGGCCACGGCGACCGTGATTTTGCTATCGGCTCCAATTGCAGGCGCGCAGGCTCTCGGCTTTCCGGGACAGGGCAACATGCCTGACAGTTTTGCCGATCTGATTGAAAACGTCACTCCGGGCGTGGTCAATATTATTGCGATTGAAAATGGCACGGCGGCGCAAGGCGGCAGTGAGGGCCAAGGCTCTGGATTTGTCATTACGCGCGATGGCCGTGTTGTAACAAATTATCATGTCATTCGCGGCGCGGATGATCTGCGCGTTGAGTTCGGAAATGGGGAAAGCTTTGCTGCCAGCGTCATTGGCGAAGATGAAGAGACGGATTTAGCGATTTTAAAAATCGCCAATGATCGCCCCTTTAAATATGTTGAATTTCACAGTGGCAATCCGATCAGGGTGGGCGACTGGGTGCTGGCCATTGGTAATCCGTTCGGGATTGGGCAATCCTCGAGTGTCGGGATTATTTCGGCTCTAGGCCGTGATGCCGAAGGGTCTGGGCCTTATATTGATTATTTGCAAACAGATGCTGTGATTAATCGCGGTAATAGTGGCGGGCCGCTATTTAATATGGCTGGCAAAGTGGTGGCTGTTAACTCCGCGATCTATTCACCGACAGGGGCCAGTGTGGGTATTGGTTATTCCATCCCTCATTTTATGGCAGAAGGCATCGTCAATGATCTTATGGCTTATGGCCGAGTCAAGCGCGGCTTTTTTGGCGCCTCTATGCGCACGGCTGAAATGACATGGGAAGGTGAGGGCAGCTTTCATGGCGGGGCAACGATAGAGAGCCTTGTGCAGGGCGGCCCCGCGCAAATGGCGGGTATTCAGGTCGAAGATGTGATCATGAATATTAATGGCCAATCTATTATGAATTCTGGTGAAGCGACGCGCACAATTGCGGGGCTTCGCGCGGGCAGCGTTGTGCCTTTTGAAGTGCAGCGCACGAACCAAGAAGACCTTGTCACGGTGAATGTCACCTTGACGGAGCGTCCAGGCAAAGACCGCATTGATCTGCTATTAGGCTCGGCGCCAAATGGTGTTGATCAATCACCCACAGCCGCCTCGTCTGATTCTGGTATGGGCCTTGTTGATTTAAGTTCAAACTTTCGCGATTCCATTGGCATGCGCCGGGATCAGGTGGGGGTTTATATTGATACAGTCGCCCCCGGGAGTCACGCCGAGCGTAAAGGGCTTAAGTCTGGCATGGTTATATTGGAAATGGAAAATAAGCCGCTGGCAAGCGTTGCCATTTTTGAAAGTCAATTAGCCAAAGCCTTAAGCGCGAATAAGAGTTCTGTTTTGCTCAAAATTCGCACGCTCAATGGCAGTGAAAATTATGTGGGGCTGACGATAGGGAGTTAGCGTCTTGGTAATATTAGAGCGCCGCTGCAATATTTTGCGGCTGCAATATTAGAAAGTCAAATAAGGACAGCAAATGAGAGTATTAGTCGTAGAAGATGACGAAATCGCCGCCGAATATGTGCGCAAAGGACTCATGGAAGCTGGCCATGTTGTGGATCTGGCATTGGATGGTGATTTGGGTTTGGAAATGGTACGCGCGGCAGATTATGACGCGGTGATTTTAGACCGCATGTTACCTAAACGCGATGGCTTATCTGTGCTCTCATCTATGCGCGAGGAGGGGGATGTAACACCTGTTCTCATCCTATCTGCGCTGGGCGAAGTGGATCACCGCGTTGAAGGGCTACGCGCGGGCGGCGATGATTATCTGGCCAAGCCTTATTCTTTCACCGAGCTTTTGGCCCGCGTTGAAGCGATTGGACGGCGCAGTGACCCAACAGCGGCGGTGACGAAGCTCAAAGTTGGTGATTTGGAAATGGATTTACTGGCCCGTACGGTTAAGCGCGCTGACGAAAACATCTTATTACAGCCGCGTGAATTTCGCCTGCTGGAATGTTTGATGCGCAATGCGGGGCGTGTTGTCACGCGTACAATGCTGCTGGAAAAAGTTTGGGATTATCATTTTGACCCCCAGACAAATGTGATTGATGTGCATATTTCTCGCCTTCGGTCTAAAATTGACAAAGGTTATGAGCAACCGCTTTTGCATACGGTACGCGGGGCGGGTTACAGGTTGCAGCCTTGATGTGACATGATAGGTTAGCCTTATGCTTGCGGCCTTAAAAAGAATATATAGAAGCGCAGTTTTCCGGCTATCCATGATAGCGGCTGCGCTTTTTGTTGCCTCATCCTTTGTTGTGCTGGGCTATATTTATTTTGCGACGGTTAGCTCTCAATTACGCGCCATTGATAGTGAATTAATGGCAGAGCTAGATGAGCTGGAAACTCTTTATAATGAGAGCGGGGCGGGGGCGGCTAATCGCGAGATTATATTTCGTACACGTCCGGGTGGACAAAATATTTATTTCTACCAACACCCTTTTGGCGTGACGGCGAATTTGTCCTCTTATCCTAATGTCGAGCAAAAGCGCGACGCCAATGAGATTATTCTCTTCACCTATGACTTTTTGGAAGATCAAAATGACCTAGACCGTGTGTCGGAGCATCGCGCGCGGGGCATGTATCGACCTTTTTCTGAAAGTGCGATTTTATTTGTGGCGCGCGATACTGAATTTATTATGACCACATCTGAGCGCGTGCGCCGCGCGCTTTTAATTGCGATGGGAATTGCGCTCGCATTAGGGCTTATATCTGGCGTTTATGTCTCCTCGCGATTTGCGCGCCGTATTGATAGCTTTAATAAATTGGCCACTGATATTCGCGGGGGTGATTTTAGCCGCCGTGCTAAGCGCACGCAGAGCGGGGACGAGCTTGATGATTTGGCCGATCACCTGAATGGTATGCTTGATCATATTGACCGTCTGATGAGCGCTATGCGCTATGCGGGCGATAGCATTGCTCATGATTTACGCTCCCCGTTAACTCGTCTGCGCACCACGCTTGAGGCGACCGCGACACAGGTCAAAGACCCTATGGCGCAAGAGGCGCTGTTAAATGCTGCAGATGATGCAGACGGACTTTTGAAAACATTTGAAAGCGTATTGCGTATTGCGCGTCTTGAGGCCGGTGATCGGCGCGAGCTATTAATCGCGGTCAATCCCAAACCGCTAATTGATGATCTGGCTGAGCTTTATGAGCCGTCTTGCGAGGAGGCTGGTTTGTCCTTTAGTAGCGATATTGAGGCTGGAAATACAATTTTGGCGGATCGCGGATTATTGTCACAGGCCGTATCTAATTTGATTGAAAATGCGATTAAATATACGCCCGAAGGTGGGCAAATCAAAGTGGCCCTCAAACGTCAACGCGATGGCCGCATAGAAATTTCCGTTACAGATAATGGGTCTGGCATTCCTGCCGCTGAACGCGAGCGCGTAAAAGAACGCTTTGTGCGTCTTGAGAAAAGCCGCAGCTTACCGGGGAGTGGTCTGGGATTGTCACTAGTGCAAGCCGTTGCCGATTTACACCGCGCCAAATTTGAACTGAGTGACGGGCTTGTCCGCAGCCAACAAGGCCAGCGGGCAGGGCAGCGGGGAGGGCAAGGACATGGTCTGCGCGCCTCTATCAAGTTCCCGCGCGCCAAAATTAAGCATGGCTCTAAAGGCTCAGGTGACAAAACGGGTGAAGGCTCTTTAAATAAGCTGCGCCGCAAAGTCAGCGCTAAGCCAGATATGGCGGCTTTAGACGCCGCGCAGCTCAATAAAGCAATAGTTGATAGGACCTCTTCTTCTGGCGGCTTATCTTCTAATGCGTCAACGGCCCGCCATGTCCGCCCCGCCTAGCGTTAAATTTGACGCTCAATTTAGCGCGCCGCAAATGCAGGCCTGTTTAGATTTAGCGCGAGAAAACGCGCCCTATATTGCTCAGCTCTTATCAGAACATGAAGATGTGCCCGCCGCTTTATTAGGCGCGGATGCTGAGCGCGTTTTGAAACAATGCCTGTCTCAGATAGATGCAATTTGCAGCCAAACAGATCAGGCCGCGCGCAGGGAGAGCAAAGAGGAACTTGATTCAGATTCAGATGGCTCAGAATTAGATAGTCCGGTTCAATATCAAGTTATGGAAGATTTACGGCGCTATAAACGCCGCGCTCATTTGATTATTGCCTTATGTGATCTTGCCCGCCTTTGGGGCTGGGAGGAGGTCACAACCGCCATGACACAGCTTGCTGATAGCTGCGTGCGGGCGGCTTTGAGCTTTGCCGCATTTGAGCAAAATATTTATCATAGCGCGCAAAACCCTGTGCCGGGCCTATTTGTTTTGGCGCTTGGAAAATATGGTGCCTTTGAGCTTAATTATAGTAGCGATATTGATATTATCGTTTTCTACGATATGGACGCGCTGCAAATTGGCGATAAGCTTCCAGAAAAAACGATGATCCGTGTGACGCAAAAATTTGTGCATTTGCTCGATTATCTCAATGGTGATGGGTATGTGTTTCGGACAGATTTACGCTTACGCCCCGACCCGCGCTCAAATGCGATTTGCGTCTCAACCGCCATGGCGACGCGCTATTATGAAACATTAGGCCAAAATTGGGAGCGCGCGGCGATGATTAAAGCGCGGCTCTGTGCGGGTGATGCGATATGTAGCGCGCAATTTGAGGCTGATGTGCTGGGCCCATTCATTTGGCGGCGTAATTTAGATTTTACAGCCATTGACGATATTCAGGCGATGAAGCGGCAAATATTGGCGCATGGCAAACATGGGAAAATTTGCGCCGCGGGGCATCATTTGAAATTAGGCCGAGGCGGCATTCGGGAGGTTGAATTTTACGCCCAGACGCAACAATTAATTTTAGGGGGGCGCCATGAAGAGCTGCACCTTAAACGCACGGATGAGGCCTTGTCCATGCTCTCCCAGATGGGATATGTCGCCCAAGAGGTGGCCGATAGCTTGCTCGGCGCTTATGGGGTTTTGCGTGATCTTGAGCACCGCGTGCAGTTGATTGACGATGCGCAAACACATATTGCGCCAAAAGAGGATGAGGCGCGCCTCGCCTTGGCGCGGCTGTCTGGCTTTGATGATCTGGATGGGTTTGACGCCCATTTGATTTCGGTTTTGCATCGCGTCCATAAACTTTATAGCGCGCTCTTTCCTGAAAAAGACAGCCTTGCTCTCAAAGAAGGCAATCTCGCATTTACAGGCGTGGAGCCAGAGCCGGGCACGCTGGAAACATTTCATGCGCTGGGCTATGAGCGCGGGGAGCAAATTTGGCGTGAAATGGCGGGCTGGTTAGGCGGACGTGTGGCGGCGACGCGCACGGAGCGCGCCCGCATCAGCTTAACCCGCTTAGCGCCGCGCATTATTAAAGCCTGCGCGCAGACAGGCCTGCCTGATACAGCTTTTTTCCAATTTGCAGATTTCTTTACGCAGCTGCGCGGCGGGGCTTCACTTTTAGCTCTCTTTGATAGCCAGCCGAAATTTATGAGCAGCATCATAGATATTATGGCCCAAGCCCCCAAGCTTGCGGGACAGCTTGCGCGCCAACCCGCCACCATTGACGCCATGATTGAACCTGATTTTTACGCGCTAGATGAGGCCGCTCTTGCGCGTGATTATGCGCAGCTAGGTGATGAGGATAGCGCCGACCTTGAAGACATTATGAATATGATGCGCCGGCATGTGCGTGAGGATCATTTTCGTATTTGTACAGCGCTGCTTACGGGGAAATTATCAACGCAAAATGCGCCGCCTATATTCACATCAATTGCGCAAAATGCGGCCGCGCGGCTTGTGCCCTTTGTTCACCGCGATGTGCAGCGCCGCTTGCCTCATCCGGGTGGAGAGTTTGCGATTATTGCGCTAGGTAAAATGGGCGGGCGCGAAATGGCGCTTAGCTCAGATCTGGATATTATGACCATATATCTGCCCTCCGAAGAGCATCCTTTGGACGGCCATCGCTATTTTGCCAAATTGACCCAGCGCTTGATTAGCGCCTTATCGGCGGCAACGGCGGAAGGCGGGATGTTTGACGTGGATATGGCGCTGCGCCCGTCTGGCGGGGCGGGGCCAATCACAGTTAGCCTAAAGGCCTTTGATGGCTATTATGATGATAAAGCATGGACATGGGAATTTATGGCGCTTAGCCGCGCGCGCATTATATATGCGAGTAGCCCAGATTTTGAGACGGTTTTGCAGCAGCGCATCAAAAGCCAATTAACGCGCGCGCGAGAGCGCTCAAAAATTCGCGAAGATGTGCATGATATGCGCTTGCGTCTTTTGCGAGATAAGGGGCCGCGCGGGGAGTGGGATATAAAGCGCGTGCGCGGCGCGATGACAGATATTGAATTTTGCGTACAATATTTACAGCTTATATCAGCGCATGATCGGCCAGACTGTCTATCAAGCTCAACTCCGCTGGCGATAAAAAACCTCATGGATTTATCTATCCTTGCGCCTGATGATGGCCTAGCTTTGCTAGGCGCATTGGAGCTATTTACAGCGATGCGGCAATATTTGGCCATTGCGATTGAGGGGGTTTTTGATCCAGAGAGCGCCCCTGATATTGTGCGGCGCGGCTTGGCTATTATCTGCGAGCAGCCTGATTTTGCGAGCTTAGAGCGCCGCTACCAAGAGACATTATTAAAGGTGAGCCAAATTTACGACACATATGTCGGTCAGGCCTAAAGCCTAGTGTCGGTCAGGCATAAAGCCTAGCTAGCTATTTGATCTGGTTTTGGCGCAGAGGGATAAGGCATTGGCTGCGGAGTTGAAACAGGCGCCGCAGCGGCCGCAGCTATTGGAGCCTGCTGACCATATGCTTGCTGACCAGATACTTGCTGACCAGATACTTGCTGAAGTGGGATATGTGCGGGCGGCTGCATATTTTGTGCCTGAGTAGGACGTTGAGCTTGAACTTGAACAGGAGCTGGAGCCTGAACCATTGTTTGGCCTATGACTTGCTGGCTAACGGGCGGGCTAGCGGGCGAGCTAACGGGCGGGAGGCTTTGGCTTTGATCCAGCACATCTGCAATGTCTTGAGCGAGGCGGTTAATCTCAGTACCCACTTCGGAGTCTGAGCTTTCTGTCTCGCTTATGGCAGGGCTATTTGGCAGGGTAAAGGTCACCGTTGTGCCCACGCCCAACTCGCTTTCCATGAGGAAGTTACCGCCATGTAGCTCAATGAGCGATTTAGATAGGGCAAGACCAAGGCCTGTGCCTTCTTGTTGCTTAGAATTAGTTGTTTCGATTTGCTCGAATGGTTTGGCAAGGCGCTCAATATTTTCTTGAGAAATGCCAATTCCGCTATCTGTGACGCGGATAATCACCCCTGCGCTTTTGCGTTCGGCGTGGACTTTTACAGTTCCGCCTTCGGGCGTAAATTTAATCGCATTGGTAATCAAGTTTAACAGCACCTGTTTGACCGCGCGTTGATCGGCTTCGATTTCTTCGAAGTCTATGCCGTCATAGAGCAACTTTAAGCGCTTATCTTCGGCGCGGCCTCGCACAATACGCACAACTTGCGAAATCATTTCATTGATCTGTAACAGGTCTGTGTTGAGGGTCATCTTACCCGCTTCAATTTTGGACATATCCAAAATATCATTGATGAGGGATAAAAGATGTTGGCCAGAGAATAAAATGTCGCTGACATATTCTTTATAGCGCGGGTCTCCAAGCGGGCCGAACATTTCCTTTTTCATAATATCAGAGAAGCCATTAATCGCATTAAGCGGTGTGCGCAATTCATGGCTCATATTAGCAAGGAAATCGGATTTAGATTGGTTGGCATCCTCGGCGCGAATTTTTTCTTGCTCATAATTATCAGCAAGTTCCATGATGCGCGATTGAGATTTTTTCAACACGTCTACGGTCTTGCGAAGGGCACTATCATTATCGCGCAAATCTTGTTCGCGTTGACGCAATTCGGTAATGTCTGTGCCGATAGAGACTTTGCCGCCATCAGCTGTTTCTGCGCCCATATAGCGAATCCAGCGGCCATCTTTGAGTTTGATTTCCACATGGTCTTCTTCATTTTCAACGTCAAAGACGTCTTCAATGGCTGCACTTGCGATTTGCTCAACAATATTTTCTTCTAAGCCTTGTTGAAGCTGGCCTTGGCGTAGGCCGAAAAAGTTAGCAAATTTACCATTCCATAGAACGATGCGGCCTAAGGCATCCCAAACGACAAATGAATCGCTCATTGAGTTAAGGGCATCAAATAGGCGTGTTTCAGCAGCTTGTAAGCGCGCCTGTGCGCCGCGCTGCTCTGTAATGTCAATGGCGACGCCAACAATGACCTTGCCGCCATTATTTTGTTCGCGTATCGTATATTTACCGCGGCATTGCATAACGAGCGGCAAGTGAGCCACGCGCAATTCAATATCCATTTCTCCTTGCAAATGCGCCCGGCGGGCAACCGCCAAAAGTCGCTCGCGATCTGCTTCTTGGAAAAGTGCCAAAAATTGCGATATGGTAAGCGTCTGTTCTTTTTTGGCCAATCCTAATAGGGCTGACAAAGAGTTGTTTAGAAAAACGGAATTGTCTTTTAAATCAATTTCCCACACACCGCCGCGTCCGCTCTCAACAGCAATGCGGTAGCGTTCTTGAGAAATCTGATTGATTTGATAAGTGTCTTCAATTGTTTTAATTTGCCTGCGCGCAACACGCATTAAGCCTAAAACGAGCGCTGCTGTACATAAGAACAAGACCATGAAGAGAAAGAAATTTGACGGCAGGTCAACAACGCCCTTTGGCGCGCCTTTGAGTAAAGTTAAATCCGTATTGTCAATTTTTGCGGCGGCCAGATAAGCCATTTGGCTCGCGCTCTCGACTTTGTTGAGAGAAATATTTTCCGCCTGAGTGGTTAAGGAGAGCAGTTGCGACTGGCTTACGCCAAAGCTAGCTAAGACGCCATTCGTTGAAATACTATTTGCGCCATCAATAATAACATTTCCGCCAGGGGCAAGCAGCGCGATATGAGAGTTTAGATTTTCGGTTCCAATAAGGCTGCCGGGCGCGAGCATGGACGCTAAGAAATTATCATCCGATCGTCTTATGATAACAGGATTAGCAATGCCGCCCTGACTCATCATGGCTGTGATATTAACGCCGCTTTGCGGGAAATCAGCCAAAGAGATTTGTCCAAGGGCTGTGGCGGCTTGGGGGTAATGGGCTAAAATTTTTCCAGAGCTATCGAGCATGGCGACGCCCGTAACATTGGGAGCGCGCGCGGCGACATTAACAATTTGAGAGGCAGAGCCGCGCAGCGCTTGCGCGGTTTCCATCCATTTGACTTGGCTTGTTATTGTGTTGGCGACGGCGCTACGCTGGGAGCGCATTTGCGTTTCAAGTAAGTTGGACTCTAGCTTGCTGGCTGTGTTGTTCTCATTGCGAATGGAGTTTGCTGCGAGCAGTAAAAATGCCAATAAAAAAGCAATGGCAAGAAATGAAATAAACCGTAAAGATGTATTACTAAAGCCTCGGCCAGTATTTTTAAGCGCTGAGGCTTTTCTGCCTAGATTTTGTATAGGCGGGGCTTTAAAGTTTTGTTGCACAGGGCGGGAGCGGCTTTGGCGTTGGGTTAGCCCTTTGGGTTTTTTTAAAAATTTGGACAAAAGGCCGCCCTTTTCCTGACGCGGGGCAATGGGGGCTGTCATTGAGTGTTGCGGGTCAGCTGGGACGCTCATTCGCGGCGCTGGTGCGCGTGATGGCTGATGCGGCTGTCTTTGCATCTGAGCCCGTGCTTGTTGCTGCGCATATGGGGCTTGCTGCGCATATTGTGCTTGAGGCGCCGCGTTTGGTGAGGGAGGAGCCTGATGGGCGGATGGCTCATATGCAATAGGCTGTCCCCCTTGGGCGGCGGCAGGAGGCGGTGTTTGTCCTGTCTGTAGGCGCTGCATAAAACTATCCCCGAATCAGTTAGGATTCTAAACGGGAAGTTTAGGCTAAGTCGAGTAAATATCAGGTTATTAAAATGGCAAGATGGGCTTAATTTGCAAGAAAACCCAATTTTATAAGCCAAAGAGCTTATGCGCCACTTAAAGTGAGCTTAGACCTTGCCCAAAAAGGGATTATAAGCGCCGTAAAGGCTCTAATTTAGGACGCGAAAGCGCATAGCCTTGGGCCGCGTCAAAATTTTCAGCTTTCACAAAATCAAGGATGTCCTGCGTTTCCACGCCTTCGGCTATAAATTTGACTCCGAGGGCTGATTTTAATGACATGACAGCGCGTAGAATAGCCAGCTCACGCGGGCAATGCACAGCCGCCTGCACGAAATCTCCGTCAATCTTTAACCAATCCGTTTTAAATGCACGCAAATAGCGTAAGCTCGCCGCCCCTGCGCCAACATCATCTAGGCAAAGGGCGTGTCCCATCTTTGCCAATTTAGCTAAAATATTAATCGCTGGATCAAGATCGCGCAGATCCCATGTTTCAGTCAGTTCAAATAAAAGCCTGTCTGGGGAGCTCTTATAGGCGGCTAACGCTTCAAATAATTTGTCTTCAAAATCGGCTTCCATAATTGACGCGCCCGAAATATTTACAGCAATCGGCAATCGGCGCTTATCTATATTTAGGGTATTGACCGCGCGGGCGAGCATAGCCAAATCGAGTGCGGAAATAGCGCCGCTCAATTCGGCGGGACGTAATAGCCCTTGAAGATTTGCACCATCATCAAAGCGCACAAGCCATTCATCGTGGATGGGCGCGCCGCTGGTTAAATCGAAAACGGATTGCCCGACAATTGAATAACGCTGTTCAAGCACATGCTGGCGAAAGCCAGCATCTGTTTTAGGGTCGCGCCTCATTATGAGGCCCCTAAGGCTTTGGAGGCGATTTCAAGCACATTTTTGGATGGCCCTGCCGCGATGATGCGAGCCAGTTGAGATTGGATGAGAGCTTGGCGGGCTTTATCAAGTTTTGGCCATGTTTCAAAAACGCCCAAGAGCCGCGCCGCAACGCCAGGATTACGCGCATCTAGCTCAATAATTTGGTCGGTGAAAAACGCATAACCGCTGCCATTTGCAGCATGAAAAATACGCGGATTATTCATCGCAAATCCGCCGAGCAAGGCGCGCAAACGGTTCGGATTATTGGGCTCATATGAGGGGTGGGTGAGTAGGGATTTAACATGGTCTAATGCGCCGCGGCCATCGCGCATGGCCATGACAGACACCCATTTATCAATGACGAGGGGATTAGATTTCCATTTGTCATAAAATTGAGCGCTTGCATTTTGCGCTGTGGGGCTATCGGCTTGGTTTAAAATCATAAAGGCGGATAGCTCATCTGTCATATTCGCCGCGTTATTAAATTGCTCTTGTGCCAAAAGCTGAATATCGGCGCGGCCTTGCGCGTTCAAAAGAGAGAGGGCACGGTTGCGCAAGGCTCGCCGCCCCGCGCTTTGCGCGTCAGGGCTAAAAGAGCCATTATCTGTTAGCTCATGATAGGTCTGGCGTAAATCATCGGCGCAAATATCGGCAATATTGCGCCGAATTAGCCCAATAGCCTCCTGAATTGCGACAGGGTCTGCCTCGTTCATAATCTGTAAAATATCGCCATTGCTAGGCATTCCCAGCGCATAGGCCTTAAAGCCATTATCGATTGTTTTATCGGTTAATGTGCTGCGCAGCGCGCCAATATAGCCGCGAAGGGCGGGATTGGGGCGCGGCATTTGCCCCGTTTCAATGGCGCGGGCAAGACCAGATAATAGCTCGCGCGCCAGACCTTGCCCCGCTTCCCAGCGGCTAAATAGGTCTGTTTCATGAGCCATAAGGCGCAAAATATCTTGCGAGCTTTGTGTCATATGCAGGCGAGCGGGAGCAGAAAAATCGCGCAAGACAGACAGGGCCGGACCTGATTTTGATGCTGTGTTTGTTGTTGTGTTTGTTGTTGTGTTTAGGCCCGTTATTTCAATCTCTTGGCTGGCCTTAGATAGCTCAATAGTTTGAGGGTGTGAGATATGTCCGTCTTCATGGATAAGCGCAATGGAGACAGGCATAAGCAGATCTTGCTTTTGCGCTTGGCCTTGTGTTGACGCTGTGTGCTGGGAGATTTTAAGGGTTAGCGTGCCGTCTTGATGGGCGGGGTTAAACTCTGTCTGAATGCTAAGCTGGGGCGTGCCAGCTTGGCTATACCAGCGCATAAATTGCGACAAATCTTTATGTGTGGCCTGTTCAAAACAGGCGATAAATTCTTCAACCGTGGCGGCCGTGCCGTCGAGTGTGTTGAAATATAAATCACAGCCTTTGCGAAAATCTTCAGCGCCCAGCAAAGTTTTGAGCATACGGATAATCTCAGCGCCTTTTTCATAAATTGTCGCTGTATAAAAATTATCAATTTTTAAATAGGCATTGGGGCGCACGGGATGGGCGAGCGGGCCAGCATCTTCGGGAAATTGGCGCGCGCGCAACATTTTGACATCTTTGATGCGTTGCAAGGCCGCGCCGCGTTCATGGGCGGAAAATTCTTGGTCGCGAAAAACGGTAAAGCCTTCCTTGAGGCAGAGCTGAAACCAGTCACGGCATGTAATGCGGTTGCCTGTCCAGTTGTGGAAATATTCATGGGCGACAACGCTTTCAATACGTTCAAAATTACTATCTGTGGCCGAGGCGGCATCGGCCAAGAGCAAGGCCGAGTTGAAGATGTTGAGGCCTTTATTTTCCATCGCTCCAAAATTGAAATCGCGCACAGCAACAATCATGAACAGGTCTAGGTCATATTCGCGGCCAAATTCTTGCTCATCCCATTTCATAGAGCGCTTAAGCGCGTCCATGGCATATTGCGCGCGCGGGCCATCGCCCGGATCCACATAAATCTCTAGCGGAATATTGCGTCCGCTCATGGTCGTGAAATTATCGGCGATAGAGTCAAATTCACCCGCCACCATAGCAAAAAGATAACAGGGCTTACGAAACGGGTCTTCCCAAAGGGCAAAATGTTGTCCGTTTGGTAAATCCCCGCCGTCAATTTTATTGCCATTGGCGAGCAGTGTTGGGTAGAGAGCTTTATCGGCGCTCATATGAACGCGGTAGGTGGAGAGCACATCGGGGCGATCTGGGAAATAGGTGATGCGGCGAAAGCCTTCAGCCTCGCATTGCGTACAAAAACGCCCGCCCGATACATAAAGACCCATGAGCTGTGTATTTGTTTTGGGCGCGCAGAAATTGGTAATTTCCAACTCAAATGCATCAGGCACATTATCAATAATCAAATGCGTCTGTGTTAATTTATAGTCTTTGCGCGCGAGCAATTTGCCATCAAGTTTGACGGCTTGAAGCTGAATGTCTTCGCCATTAAGTTCTAAGCTAGCCGTCTTTGCGCCGCTGCGTTTCAGGCTTAGCGTTGAGGTGACACGCGTTTTTTCAGGATCAAGTTCAAACTTTAAAAAGACTGATGTGATTTCAAATGGAAATGGAGCATAATCGGCCAGAAGCGTTGGGGTTGGAGCAATGTCAGTGCGCATGAATGTAGATCCTGTTTTATAAGACGGCTTTTATGAGCTGATGGCTTATCGCATAAATAGTGTCTTGCTCGCATAAATATATGGAAGAGTGATTAAAACACGCTTTTACACCCTAACCAATATAAATGTGACCAATATAATTCGGTCTAAAGTCAGATATAAGCATAAAAAAAGCAAGCCTGCTTGATGCGGCTTGCTTTTAATGTGCGTTACAATATTTGGTGCAATATTTGCCGTATTACGGCTTAGGGCTTAGCAATTAGAGGCGGGTAGGCGTAGAGTTCCGCCTGCTTTGATGAGGAAGCTATCATCCAGACCATTCATCTGCTGGACCTGCGCGACACTTGAACATGTCTTGCGCGATAGGCTGTAAACCGTATCATTTTCTTGCACGATATAATTTATTCCATTTGCCGCCCCAGAAGAAAATGTGGACGTAGAGGTGGACCCAGAGATGGGCGCAGGATTTACGGGGCTGAAGGCGGGCATTGTAGCTATGGCGTTTTGTGTGGTTGCCCCCTGTGTGGCCCACTGTGTAGCTCCGTGTGTGGCCGCCTGTGTATGTTGAGCATATGGCGCGGCTGCATAAGTTTGGGGGCTATAAGTCACATGTGGCTGCATTAGCTGTCCACCGAATCCCGCATTTTGTCCGCCTGTTTCAACCATGACGCTTTGAACAGGCGCGGGGACTGGCTGAGCATAGCTTGTGGCAGGCTGGACATAGGTCGTAGCGGGCTGGGCATAGCTATATGTATGGCCGTAATCTTGGACGTCCCCATAAATGCGCGTCTGCGCGGGTTGAACATATCCAGATGTACTGGTTGCGCTATCAGCAAATACAGTGCCCGCAGGGGCGGGATAGCCCGCTGCTGTGACATAATTGGTCGAACTGGTTGGCGCTGAAGCATAGCTTATGGTTGGGCTTTGTTGTCCAGATGTGTGTTGTCCAGATGTGTTTTGTGATGGAACCTGGCTAGGATATTTAGAGCTTTGTTTGTAATATGGATTTGTATCCTGCGTCGCGCAGGCCCCCAATATCATGCCTGTAAATATGGCCACGCCTAAGGTTAGCTTAGATGAGATTCGCATTTTCGTCTCCTTTTGGGGTTTAACACGTATATATGCCGCCCACAATTTCTCCTCAAATTAGGCTAATTATGGCTAATAATGGGTTAATTTCGTCAAATAATTGGCTGACTTTTACATCCTTTTACATCCGGTCTTTGCGCTCCTCGGTACGCAACTGCACGCAACTGCGGTGCGGGCGAGAATGTGAAACGCCCTTAAACTTTTATTTCAGGATATTTGCATTTCAGGCAATACAGGCAATTGACTGGCTGTAATAGGCGATTAGATTGACGCAAAGCTGCTCTAGCGTGTCTCACAATAAATGCAGCTATAGCTAAGGTAAAACTGTCCCTTTTGGGGCTATAAAACAGGATCAATTTTCATGAACATTACGACAAAACCAGTTGAATATTTCGATGGCAAGCAAAAATGTGTGGGATATATCGCTTGGGATGAGAGCGTTGTGTCTAAACGTCCTTGCGTCTTAATTGGTCATGCATGGGGCGGGCGCGATAGTCATGCTGAGCATAAGGCCATTCAAATGGCGGCTATGGGCTATGTTGGCTTTGCGCTTGATGTCTATGGTGATCATAAATTGCCAGAAAATGATGACGCTAAAATGGCGACAATGATGCCTTTTATTGAAGACCGTAAAGCCTTGCTATCTCGGCTTAAAGCTGGAATGAGCGCGGCGGCAAAACTGGAACAAGTCGACGCGGATAATATGGCAATGATGGGCTATTGTTTTGGCGGGCTTTGCGCGCTGGATATGGCCCGCAGCGGCGCTGATCTTAAAGCGGCTATTAGTTTTCATGGTCTTTTGGGCGCGCCTGATTTACCGCCTAAAAACATCAAGGCCAAAATATTAGTGGCGCATGGCTGGGACGATAATATGGTTGCGCCCGAAGATGTGCTGACGCTCCAAAAAGAGCTGGCGGGTAAAAAATGTGATTATCAAGTGCTAGCTTTTGGCAATACGGATCACGCCTTTACCGTTGAAGATGGCCCGCTTTATAATGCTGATAGTGCGCGGCGCAGCTGGCAAGCGGCGGCAGCGCTACTTGACGAGACATTTGGCTTGCATGGAACGGTATAGGCCGCGCGCCAGTTTAACGAGTAAGACGCTGTGATTACAGTTTCCCATCCAGATGTGCTGTGCTAGGCTATAATCACAATATTAGCGCATAAGACGTCTGGTCTTATGCGTAATAAATTGCTCACTCTGATGAGCGCTCATTATCTGAGGATACAACGTGGCGGCAGGAACATCTTCCAGCGCATTATATAAGCTTATAAAGTTAGCCGAAATAGTGCTGATTGGCGCGATTTGTTATGTGCTCATACGGGCTGCTATTTCCTTTTTCTCGCCTCAATCGGTTTGGATAAATCCGCCTGAAACCGATTTAAAAGATTTTGACTATAGGCAAGGCGCTTCGTTATCTATTGATAGTGGGTTTAATGCCTTTAACCGCGCGAGCGTTCAAAATGAGGCTGATGCGGCGGCGATTATCCTTCCAGAAATTGGCGTTGACGCGCCAGAGACCAAGCTGAATTTAAAACTCTATGGCATTCGCTATGATCAAAGCGGACAAGATAGGGGGAGCGCGGTTTTGCAAACGCCTGACAATGTTCAAAAAAACTTTTACATAGGCGATGAGGTCATACGCGATGTGACTTTGGCCTCCGTGTCTCGCGACTTTGTTGTTTTATCTGCAAATGGGCGGCTTGAGCGCTTATCAACGCAGCGCGGAGCTAATACAGCTTTAATCGCCAGCCCTGATGGTGAAGGCGGAGATGAAGGTGGAGATGAAGCTGAAAATGAGGCAGGCAATGCCGCATCACCCGAAACTATAGGTGCGCGCTCAGCATCTGTGGCGCAAAAGCTGGGATTTACGGTTGAGGAATTTATCAGCTCGCACCGCATTAGCCCTGTGATTGAGGGCAATAAGCTTTCAGGCTATGAGCTTACGCAAACTAAGCCGGGTATTGATCTGGAGCAATTTGGACTAGAAAGCGGCGACATCATTGTTAAGCTTGGCCAAGCAGATTTACGTCAAGGTCAGCCTGATTTTCCAAAACTGCTAAGTGATTTATCAGAAGGGCGCATGTCTAGCCTATCAATTTTACGCGGGGGCGAGCCTGTGACTGTGAGAGTGAATTAACGCATGAAACGATTATTTTTAACTGCGGCAGCAAGTGCGTTATTATCTCTGGGCGCAGGGCTGCCAGCCTTTGCCGAAGGCGATCATGTGATCACAATGCAGCAGGCCGATATTCGCGCCTTCATTGATGATGTGGCTATGGTCACGGGTCGTACATTTTTGGTCGACCCGCGCGTGCAAGGCAAAGTCACTATCAGCTCTGAGCAATCGCTCTCTCCATCCGAAGTTTTTGCTGTGTTTAAAGATGTGATGCGCGTCCATGGCTATACGCTTATCCGTACTAGTTCTGGCGCTTATCGTATTACGCTCATTCAAGGGGCGGCCCAAGACGCTCCTTTTGTACAAAATACAGGCTTTAATAGCCAATTTGCGACAACGGTTGTTAAGCTAAACCAGTCCGATGCCTCCGATGTTGCCAAGCTAGTCAAACCCGTCATGAACGCGCAGGGTATCTTGACGGCCAATACGGGCGGCAAGGTGATTGTGATCACTGATTATCCCGAAAATCTGAATAAGGCGCGCGAGATTATTGCTGCGGTGGATGTCTCTGATAGCGTCATGGAGACGATCAGTTTTGAAAATATTTCCGCAAATGATGCCGCCGAGGCTATTAAAAATATTGCAGGCGCGCGGGCAAGCTATCAGGTCGTGGCTGTTCCAAATACAAATAGCATCATCCTTGATGGCCCCGCTGCTGATATTGCGCGCATTCGGCCAATTTTGCGCGATATGGATGCGAGCGGGCGCTCAGAGCCCAGCCCGGTCAGCGTTGTTGCCTTGCGTTTTGCTGATGGCGCGGAGCTGATTGAGCTATTAGGCACGCTTTTGCCTGCCTATGAAAAAGAAGGCGAGCCTAGCCCGACTGTGGCCTATGAGGCGGGGTCAAACTCTTTGGTGATTAGCGCATCATCAGAAACGCAAGCGGCCTTGTCTGGGATTATTAGTCAGCTTGATGTGCGCCGCCCGCAAGTTTTGGTTGAAGCCATTATTGTCGAAATTTCCGATACGGCGGCAAGCGAGCTTGGTGTGCAATTGATTTTAGGCGGCGTAGACGGGGCGAATGTACCGTTTTTTAGCACGAATTTCTCGCAACAACCGACCAATTTATTGGCCCTATCTGGAGCGGTGGTTGGAGACAGCCTAGGTCTTGATGAGAGTGTATCATCTGGACTGCAAAGCTCTGCCGTGAATTCTTTATTGGGGCTAACGGGCGGTTCTGCTGGCGGGATTGCGAGCAGTAATGATATCTTATTTGGCGCGATTGTAGATGCCATAGAGACGGATGAGAACTCTAATATACTCTCTACGCCCTTTGTTACCACGCTTGATAATGCGCCCGCGCGCTTTGTTGTTGGGCAAGAAATACCCATTACAATCGGGCAAACTTTGGACGCAACAACCTCGAGCGTGTTCACCACATTTGACCGCCAAGAGGTCGGTATTAAACTTGATGTCTTGCCGCAAATTAGCGAAGGGGATGTTATCCGCCTTGAGATCACCCAAGAGGTTAGCTCTATTGCTGGCGCGGTCAGCACGCTTGATACAGATTTCATTCTCAATACGCGCGAGATCGAGACAACTGTTTTGGCCAATGACGGCGAAATCATTGTGCTTGGCGGTTTAATCCAAGATGATGAGCAATTTGATGTGGAGAAAATTCCCGTCTTGGGGGATGTGCCATTATTGGGAGGTTTATTTAGGGCCAAAAGCGATTCTCGCGTGCGAACAAATTTGATGGTTTTTTTGCGCCCAACAATTATCCGGACCGCCGAAGATATACGCCCATTGACGGCCCAGCGCTGGAATTATCTGAGCGGGGAAGATATAGCCCAAACGGGGCGCACTATATCTAAACTTGATAGTTTTTACCCTGAGCAAAGCGGTAACGGCTTGCAGGACGGTTTACAAAATGGCGGGCAAAGCTTCACGCCTTCAAATGGGCCTTCAAATGGGTCTTTAAATGGTTCTTCAAATAGGTCTGGGCAGATCATTTATGGCGGGCAGTAATTGTGATGATGGATGCCGAGCCAGATATATCAGAGCGGCCCTCATTAATGACGCTCACGGCTCTGCCTAAACTCTCTTATAGCTATGCGCGTGAGAACGGGATTTTTACCCGCGTTGATAATGGACAGCCCGTTATTGTGCGGCGTCAAGACTGCACCCTTGCCGCTTTGCTTGAAGCGCGCCGTATCATTGATTGCCAAGCGCGGGTGGACACATTAACGGGCGCAGAATTTGAAGCTTTAATCGCGCAAGATTATGCCTCTGGGGATTTGTCGGAAACGGCGGAAACTGCACTAGAGGGGCCAGAGGACTTAACGACTTTGGCTGGAAATTTGCCGCGCAGTTCTGATCTTTTGGGCAGTGATGATGATGCCCCTGTTATCCGTCTTATAAATGGTATTTTGCAAGAGGCGATTAAAACCCGTGCCTCTGATATTCACATAGAACCGTTTGAGCGCCGTCTGGCTGTGCGCTTTCGCATTGATGGCGCGCTGCGCGATATGCTGGATTTATCCGCGCGGCTTTCTTCTGTTCTGGTCAGCCGCGTCAAAGTCATGGCCCAGCTCGATATTGCCAAAAAACGTGTGCCTCAAGATGGACGGTTTTCACTCAATCTTGGCAGCCGTGCTGTGGATGTGCGGGTTTCGACCTTGCCCTCGCAATATGGCGAGCGCGTGGTTATGCGTATTCTTGAAAAGACGAGCGCGCTTTTAAATATGGGCGATCTGGGAATTGATCCAGAGCTTTTGCAAGAACTGCAATCCGCGCTGGCCAAACCGAATGGGATTATCCTTGTGACGGGCCCCACAGGGTCGGGTAAAACCACAACGCTTTATGCGGCTGTGACGGGGCTAAATACAGGTGCAGCAAATATTATGACGGTGGAAGACCCCGTTGAATATGCCCTTGATGGTATTGGCCAAACGCAAGTCAACACTCAGGTCGGAATGAGCTTTGCTGCGGGGCTGCGGGCCATTTTGCGCCAAGACCCTGATGTGGTGATGGTGGGCGAAATTCGCGATCCAGAAACGGCGGAAGTCGCGGTGCAAGCCGCGCTAACGGGCCATCTTGTGCTCTCCACCGTGCATACAAATTCCGCGATTGCTGCGATTGCGCGGCTGCGCGATATGGGCATTGAGCCATTTTTATTAGCCTCAACGGTGACCGCTATTTTGGCCCAGCGCCTTGTGCGCCGCCTCTGTGATAATTGCAAAGCGCCTTATAGTCCGAGCGCGCGTGAGCTATCCGATCTTGGGCTCTCTCGCCGTGATTTAGAAATGTCTGACGGGCAGCAATTCTACAAGGCTGTTGGCTGTCCATCTTGCGCGCAAATTGGCTATATAAAACGCCTCGGGCTTTATGAGCTTGTGACGATGGATGATCATTTGCGCGGCATGGTGCATGACGGGGCGCGCGAAATTGATATGAGCGCTTATGCGTTCAAATCGCGCCCAACGCTTTTGAAAAGCGGTGGCGCTCATGTGCTGTCGGGTAAGACAAGCGTGGAAGAAGTTCTGCGTGTGTGCCGCGCCAGTAATGTCGCCGAGATTGAGTAAGGCGGGCGCGTGGACACCTTTGACTATGCAGCCATAGACAAAAGCGGCAAACGCCAAACGGGCTCATTATCTGCGCTCTCAGCGCGCGATGCACGCGATATATTGCGCGAGCGTAATTTAACCCCTGTAAGTCTGGCTGCGGCAAAATCCAAAGGGCAGAGCGACGGCGTTAATAGCGCCGCTCCTAAGGCTAGCCATAAAGATAAAACCTTGGCCACGCGGCAATTATCTATTTTATTTGGCGCGTCCACACCTGTTGAAGAAGCGCTTAAAGTCGTTGCCTTGCAATTTGTGAAATCGCCTATGCGCGCCATATTGCTAGAGGTGCGCGCGCGCGTATTAGAGGGCGCTCGCCTCTCAGACGGGTTGCGCGCTCACCCAAAGACATTTGACGATCTTTATATTGCGATGGTGGCCTCTGGCGAAGCCTCTGGAAAACTGCCTGCGGTGATGGAGCGTCTGGCCGTTGACATGGAAGCGGCGCAGAAAATGCGCCGTAATATTATTGGCGCAACGGTTTACCCCATCTTGCTTTTAATTA
>JALZUP010000066.1 GCA_023301505.1 Robiginitomaculum sp. | reverse complement strand
TGACCGGTGTTAGCCGAATACCGCCGGTGGCGGCCGTTCAACTGGCATCGATCTCCACGAATGACTTCAAGTAGTGATTGACCGGCCGGTAAGTGCCCATTGCTGCCGTTGGAAAGGTTGGTTGAATCCACGAAAATATCACCCTATGCCTATGCATAGATCAAGATCCGCTCCCCCCGTTTGACCCTCTCCCGATTTTTTTAAAAAACACAGCTCAATGTTGATGAACTACCTAAAGTCTCATCGGACACCGTTGACAAAGTGACCAACCCTATATCTAACGATTGCTGACGGATGAGCGATAAGAAACTCCGCGAGAAGTCTTGCTGATCTAGCGTCTACTTTAGCATTATTAAAAGCAAGACTAGCCCATAGTCCAGTCTGTGGACCACCCTCTCTAACAATATTTTTCAGTATCTCAAAAGTATCCGGCATAGCTTTACCACGTACGACCCACGTTGCTAACCCAGCAATAGCTGTTCTACTAACCATCTCCGAGATGTCCCTTGCAGATGACACTAAAACGGCCAAATCGGTTGGTGTACCGTCACTGCGATCAATAAAAGCCTGCAACGCTGCAGAACGCTTATCTTCTTTTGTTCCACCCATCCGCTTGACTAGATCACTAACCTTGACTTCATCAGGAAAGAATTTGTCCAAAGCAAATTGTGCTGTGCCTTGCAGGTCGTCTACATTACCCAAGTGCTCTTCGACCGGGGTATTCTGACTAGCTTCCGACAGCGCTTGTCGGAGCGTGTTGCGAATATCCTCTGGGACCATTTCTGCCTGGCTACCAAGTATACGTATAGCTTTTACTTTTCGGCTTGGGAGTAACTTTGATTCCAGCGCCGCTACCACTGTAGGCCAATCGGAAACGTCTGGATGCCACAAATTCAAAATAACCAAGTTACTAAGATCTTGTCCGTTGTCGATAGCTTGCTGGCCATTGTTGGCACTTGATATTTGATTTTCTACTAACACGCTTATGTGCTCTATCATCTCTGCTGCCGCGTCGCTGGGTAAGTCCACTATTCGTCCATAGCTACCAAGCGCTGACTTATCCCCCGCTTTAATTCTATCAACTAAACCTTCACGAAATAGTGGCTCTTTTGCAGCTAGTAGGCTCTCAAAAGCGTCCTTTAATTCTATTGAATCCAATTCACGACTACGGATCGCATTGATATCTGACTCTGTCCAATCTACCAAGGGAATTTCAGATACTACGCTCCCTAACCTTCGCGCTCTAATTAAATCATCTACTGCTGGCAATTCAATTAAGTATTTTATGACATCGCGTCGGGAATCCGCATCACAATGATCTACCAGCCCATGCAACATATCTAAAGTATCGTATTCGTACTCACCTTCATCTTTAAGTGCCAATACTGCCCATCGAAGATGTCGATTACAGTCTTCCATAGCTAACACATCTACGCTTGTTCGAACAAAAATGATACTTGAGAGCAAAGACATCTTAGTCGCGCTGTTAAGATCCAATTTGGCACTTATGCTTATAATCGGTGAGACAGGACCTTTCCTCATTAATCGTTTCAATGCTTTCTCAAGTTCTTTTCTACTTCCAGAGCGCACCAACAATTGCAAGGCCGATGCAACTTCACTAGTGCTACATTCGAGCATCAATGTTCTACGCGCTAGAAGGCAAGCTGCGCGAGCCCATGATGTCCAGTTTGCCGACATACCCGCCTGTAACATCACTGATCTAAATGAACACCAAGCCTCATCGGCTGTGTACCTAGTTTTATTGTTGGCACCAGCCCACTGATCAAATAGTTCATCTAACTGTCTTTCGAATCCTCTTAATAGAGCTTGCGACCTCCACCAACTTGATAATGTGTCGTTAGTTTTAATTGCCTCCACTAGCTTGTCATCACTGGATTTAATTGCATGCTCATACTTTTTAACATCATCTTCGATAGCTGGCTGCAACTCATCGCCATCAGGTTCTTTTACTTGTTCTGCCTCCTCATCGTCGGATTCATGCGCAAAGAAAATGAGATTGCTTGCGCTCGCAGCAATTGCTTGCGCAGTGGGATCTGAGTTGACCTCGTTCCTAATTTTATAAGCTAACAAAGCCAGTTCACTCGACTCCTTTATATTTCCAATCTCATATTCACATTGACTCAAGTGCACTAATAACCATGCTTGATCTACTGGGCCCGCCTCATCTCTTTCAATTTCCTTCCTAAGAATACGTATTGCTTCATCAATATTACTTTCCTCAAAGCGTATAAGAGCAACGCAAACTATTGCTGCCATTCTTTGTTCAGCCGTAACTGCGGAATCAACACACTCCAGTATGCTCTTGGAATTCCCATTTACTATCCAGTCATAAAGACAAGAATAGAAGCGCCACTGCCATGAAGGGGAATGTTCTAATAAAGAGTGATCCAAAATGTTGATGCCGTCTTGCCGACGGTTTAAATTAGCGAGCCTTAACTGCATTAGAACTGCTATGGCTTGGCATGGAGTATAGTCACGAGTTCCACTGTTGCGATGTGGTGCAATAACCCTCGGTGTAATTAGCGCATAACGTAATCGGGCATTGTCAGATACTGTCTCCCCAACAGTCCAAGCGCTACCTTCCCAGTTCGGATTCCGAGTATCGCCTACAGCAAGTTTAATAAGGTCATCGTTGTGCTCTTCATTAACAATTGATGATGAAGAAACTAATATTTTGTATCCCTTGCCTGTTGATTCAAACCTATCGTGTGTAAGTGAGGCCCAATAAGCGATTTTTGACTCCATGTCACGCAACACGAGAATGTGCGAGACGCTATGATCACACCAATAATCTTTGTGCTTATAGTCGCGATACCACCAACCTAGAAGCTCACCACCATTGCCATATTCTGGCTCTTCAAACCAACTTGGCCCACTTTTAACTTGAGCACCAATTAGTGCACCAAGATCAAAACCTCTTGAATCTCGAGCATGGAACCAAAAATCTGTACCTACATCATGACCACCTGGGATGTCGGCAGCACCCCAACCCATTTCTTCGAATTCCGCCCTTACAAAGCTTTCTCCTGATGTGCCAGTAGCACTGTTTTTTGGAGATCTTACAGGCATGATTTAACTCGCTTTAATTGGCGTCAGGGCATTGTACCCCTGTGTTATTGCCCGAGTTGTACAATGTTAGCTGTCATACCTTTCCAATGACGGCTATTGGCCGTTCGCGTCCATAACGCCGAAGTATTTCACCTGGCTAACCGTGGCTATGCTGACCGGTAAGATTGTGCCCAATCCGGACAATCGTTAACTCATGTAATAATGCGCAATACGTCATGACATTTAGGCTCAGTTGTTGTATCGTTATCCACACGTTAGAACGTATTCGACAATTCAACCAAATAGGTGTTTTTTGAACAATCTGTTTTGCATTGCACTGGTGTCTCTATTTTTCGCCGTGTGTTCACGCGCAACCGCACAGGAAGCTCCGGTCATCGTCAATCCGCAGACTGGTGCTGCGGTCAATTTAACCCGTGCGTACTGGGATGCAAATGTCGATATTGCAAATAAAAAAATGCAGTGTGATTACTTTTCTTTTAATGCCGAAACCGGTGTTTTTGAAAAAGGCCGGGACAGGTTCACTGCTCCAATTTCTAGGCGGAGTGAGCTATTCCTATTCAACACTGAGTATTCCCACCCGCCTCTATCCAATGTAACAACAAGACCAGTGAATTTTGCCCGGGTAGAAGTCGTATCGTCTGTATTAGGTCCAATAAATTTAGATCGTCATTTAGATATACCCTTCTGGGCTGTAGACGATGGGGTTTATCTTGGCCCTGCCCCCCTTACAACCAGCGAATTTGTAGAAATAGTAGCATTCAATGCGTCAACGGATAATGCTGTTCGGGTTTGGTTTGAGGATGCATCGGTTCCTTCTTATAGTGTTTGTTATGATCTTGACGGCACCACGCTATTACCAACAGGCACAGTCGGTTCCGGTAACACTCAATTGGTCGATTTGCCAGACTTTACATTCGACTTCCCAGAACCGTATGAAAGTATTCCTGAAATAACCAACCTGGAAACAGGCGAGCCAGTGCAGATTGCAAGAGGCAGGTGGACTTACAACAAAGACATTGCTGGAAGTATTATTGATTGCGACCGCTGGAATTTTAGAGATCAAGATCAAACCTATAGTCGCGAAGCAGATTCTGGCTTTACAACTGCCTATCACACTTACAACGGAGGTGAAAGCATCTATTTTTCAAGCAGATCGGATATTGATCAGAGCCTCTTCTCTATACGCAATCAAAATGTCAGTAGTACAGTTTCATTGCCGAGCCTATTCGATGATGATTTTATGGAGATCACTGAAGACGGATACCGTATGTGGCTTGGTTCAGGAGGCACTTATCACGATTGCAGAGCCGATTTTTCCCTTGTAGAGTTTGGACCGGCAGGATTGGATGAAAATATTCCTTTTGCCCCTACTGAATTCCTGCCATTACTGGCAGATGAAGCGTCGCCAACAATTGATAGTGATGACTCATTAGTATTGACTGACAATTGTGATTACACAGACGCCGATGACTTCGACGGATGGGGGTTTGATCCAATCACAATGACCAGCTGCCCTCCTCTGGATAACACTAGTTCAGCTGATGAGATGACTACCCCAGAGAGCACTGTCGAAAGCACCGATACTAACGAGGGTTCAGAAGTAGTGCAGACAAACCCGACTCCAGCTGATGACTCCGCTGGAGACACATCTGGCAGTTCAGATGATGTAGATATAGCGACAGAAAATGAATCCATCGATGTCGAAAATACCGGTGCTAACGAAGGCTCAGATGTTGCGCAGACAAACCCTACAACACCCGCAGACAGCTCTGCGGATACCACATCCGGTAATTCAGACGATCTAGATATAGCGGCAGAGAATGAAACCAATGATGTCGAAATTGCTAACATTCAAGATGACTCCACCAACACTGATCTATCAACTAGCGAGAGTACATCACAAAGTGGTGGTGGTAGCTTTTGGTTGCCACTTTTGATATTCGCACTGGCACTAAAACGTCCAATGTACGCACTCCAAAAGCATAATTAAATCAAATAGCGTTTCAAGGATCAGCACTCCTGGGCTCCAGAGGTGCTGATCCAAAACCATATTGGGGCGTGAGGGCCGTCCTCCAAACGCATCGCACACCCGAGAGCACAATCAGTTGATGTATTAACCTCAATGCCAAATATTTCATCACTCAGCGAACTTCGAAGCTGTATTGAGTAGCAAACACAACGAAATGCTCTAAATCACGAATCGGCGAACGGCCGGAGTTGGCC
>JALZUP010000065.1 GCA_023301505.1 Robiginitomaculum sp. | reverse complement strand
CCAATACAACAAACACCCCTTCCAGCTTTAGTTAAGGCGGGATTAGCAGAGAGTAAAAGGAGAGTATGATGACACCTAACACACTCAACATAGCAAACATAAACACAATGATAGATACGTTTATTCGATTGGATAAAGCGCCGCTGCCAGAGCATCCTGATAGGGGATTTAATATGCTGACCACTGACTTCGAAAAGCACAATTACAATCAACACAATTGCGGCACGGCGGCGTGTATCGTGGGATGGTCTGAGTGTCTTTTCAAGGGGGCGCTTCCTGAGGAGGCGTTTGGAGATTATGACGATTCGGATTGCTGCCTAGTAATGCCAGAATTTGAGCATGGTTACTCTTACGAGCTAAACCCCGAAAAATTCACCCTGCGCGCCGCAATCCGCGTTCTCCAAATCCTACGTGATACAGGCAAGGCAGACTGGAACGAGGCTATTGCAAACCCTTGGGAGCCAGAAACAGAAACGGCTGAAAAAACCGATTGGCTCAAAGTCATGATGAAACCAGATGCAGGCGTATTGCTTCTTGAGGGTCCAGTTAGGGAGTCGGTACTTGAGACAGACGGCGTTCTGAGAGCGCGTGAAGCGGGTATGGGGCAGTCATGAGCGGTCCATATATACACGAGCCTGGAATCTATCTTAACCTTCCAGAAGCTGAATATTTGTCAGACCCTTCGCACGGCGCATCTAGCGTTAAGACGTGCGTCGGGGAGACGCAGGAATGGTGGTTTGCTAGCCCGTATAATCCTAATCGGCCTGAGCGCAAAGAGACTAATGCAACGGAGTTTGGGACCGCATTACATAAGATGCTGCTTGAGGGACGAGAAGCGTTTGAAGCTACTTATGGGATAGGTTTTGACGCCTCTCAGTATCCCGACGCCCTGAGAACGGTTGAGGATTTAAAGGGAGCGCTAAAGGATGCAGGATTAAAGCTTTCAGGAAATAAGCCCGAACTGATTAAGCGGTTGCGAACTGAGGACGGGGACGTGCAGATATTAGCTGAACTTGAGGCTGAACATTTGGAAACGTTAGGCGAGCGGGAAGTCCTGTCTGTTGATTGGATACACTCTATTGAAGTTTCAAAACGCATTGCGGAGCGTGACCCTGTTATAGCGGACATATTCAAAGAGGGGTTGCCTGAGGTTAGCGTTTTCTGGAATGAGCGGGATAACGTGCCATGCCGCACTAGGTTTGACTGGATGCGGCGTGATTGCGATTGGGACCTAAAAAGCTATGCGGGCCGCGATAACCGAAATCGCTCTGAGAACCTAATACGCGCCGTTATGGACTATCGTTACGACCTATCGGAGGCGCACTATAGGGCCGCTCGTGAGGCAATGCGAAGCCTGCCCATCATAGGCGGAACGAACGAACAAAGGGCCTACGTGGAGGCCTGCCAAGAGTATGAGGCCCCTGAGTTTGGTTTCATCTTCGCCAAGACAGTTGGCGCGCCATTTATTGAGCCCGTTAAGCTTGGGTCAATGATAGTCGGCGCGGCTGAGATGGAGCGTGGCGATGCGCTCACAAGGTGGTCCCGTTTTCGCAATGCGTTCGGCCTAGATACGCCGTGGATTACGCCCTCGCAACTTAGAACATTGAACGCGGTTGATTTTCCCGTCTGGTTTGGCGTGTCTAATCAATTGGCTGCATAGGAGATTAATGTGACCCAAGATGTTAAGAAATATGACTGGAAAGCGGCACTTGATGACCGCGTTGATACGTTCAAATCTGCATTGCCAGATGATATAGATGTGACCTCGTTTCTAGCGGTCTGTAAGGAAGCGGCAATGCGCGTCAATGGCTTGCAGGAGTGCTTGCAGGTAAATCCCGCTTCGGCATTCTCCGCCTTTCTGGCATGCGCTCGTGACGGTCTTATTCCAGATGGACGCCAAGCGAGTATCGACGTGCGCTACTCAAAAACGAACGGAAAGCAAGCGGCGTACATGCCAATGGTTCGGGGTATAGTGGAACGCATGCACCGCTCTGGAAACATTAAATCTATTAATGTGCGCGTTGTTTACGAGGGAGACGAATTTATCCCTGACCTGTCAGAGGGCGGAAAGATAACATATATCCCTAAGTTTGAATCTGAAAAGCTAACACATGCCTTTTGCGTAATCGAAACAACAGAAGGCGGCGTTTATCGTGAAGTGATGGGGGCAAAGGATATCGCCAAACGTCGCGGCTCCGCATCTACAGATTTTGTCTGGCGAAAGTGGGAGGGCGAAATGGCGAAAAAAACCGTCTTACACAATATCGCTAAGAAAATATCTCTGACAGCTGACGATAGGCGTTTGGTCGAGCATGTCGAGAGTTTTGCGGACCTTAACCGCCAAGTTGTGGAGTCAGAGCCCGTACCTATATTGCTTGATATTTCTCCAGATAGTGAAGCGATTGAGACCGTCGATATTTCAGAGGCCGATGTTGTCATTGCCCCTGATGACTGGTTAAACTTTCTGGGCGATTGCTCTGACCCTGCTGAAATTGTCGCCTCATGGACAGCTATGAACGTGACAAGCGATTTTAGGTCGCTGCCTCAAGCGAAACAGAAAGCGCTCTCTGCCGCGACCAATGCGAAGGTCGAAGAAATACAGGCAGGGCTAGCCGCATGAATCCAACCGCCAGACATATAACTGAGGGTGCTGCGCAGCGTCACGGCGTCACTGTAGAGGAAATTCTAAGCGGTGACAGAACCAAGCGTGTTTCACATGCGCGGCAAGAGGCTTATTATCAGGTTCGTCAATTTGACCCTGATTTTTACTCTTACCCAAATGTAGCAAAGCAATTCGGGCGGACGCATGCCGCTGTAATTTACGGAATTAGGCGTCATTTAGAGCGCGCCGCATAATCGGCAATTAAGCCATATAGGAGAGTAAGATGATAGTATTTGATTTAGATGGAACGCTTGCCAACTGTGAGCACAGAGTCCACCATCTTAACGGTCTAAGCGAAAAGTCCGCAAACCAAAGATACAGAGATTTTTATGCCGATTGTATAAACGATGAAGTTATCGCAGCAGGAATGATTGCGTGGACCGCATTTATTCAGAGTGGCCTTGACGTTTGTATCGTGACAGGACGAAGTGATGAAGTTCGGGCTGAGACGGTAGCTTGGCTCGTAAAGCATGATTTTCTCTATGAGTACGATGATGCTGACAGTCTTCTATTCATGCGCCCAGAGAGCGACCATAGGCCAGACACGGAGGTTAAGCCTGAATTACTGGCGCGGGCCGAAGATTACTTTTCCAACAAAGCAGCTTTAATTTTTGAGGACAGAAACTCAATGGTCAAGCTTTGGAGGAGTCGTGGCATTCCATGTTACCAAGTCGCAGAAGGTGACTTTTAATTCACCACACGGTGAATCAGGCGGGGTATTTCCCACCCCCTGAGTAATGCCTCGCCTGTAACTTTAATAATGGAGAGAGAGATGATAGTTTTTACCT
>JALZUP010000064.1 GCA_023301505.1 Robiginitomaculum sp. | reverse complement strand
TAGTGTAGTGTAGATGTATTCTCAAGGGTAGCGTGTATTATACGTCCTGTGACTGCGGGAAAGTCCGCAAGTCCAAAAGACTTAAAAGCCGAGAAAATGTCCTATTGTTAGGGTAGCAGGTTCGTTTAACAAACAACTTAACTTAACAAAACGAGGACTATTATGCCTAATACACAAGAACAAATTTTAGTAACTGATTTTACTAATCAGCTAAACCAAGAAGCACAACAAGCGACATCTAAATTTAGAGGTCGTATCATGGAAGCACCAGTTGTAGGTGAAATCTTTGAGCATCAACTACTTCAAGCAAGTGAGCAAACTACAGTATCTTCACGCTTTGAAGACATTGTGGCGGCAGATCCAGACCATCAAAGACGTGGTGCTAATGTTTCTGCATACTACCAAGCACTATTCATTGATAACTATGACGCTCTACGTTCAATTGTAGACATCAAATCAGGTTATGCAAAGCAGATGGCAGCATCAGCAATGCGTAAACTGGATAGTGTTGTAGCAGGTGCAGCACTTGGCAATATCTTGACTGGTAAGAACTTCACAACTTCAGTTGACGCTGCGACAGATGGCGTTTCTACTGTGACAGCAACTGGTGGTATGACATACGACAAGACTCGTGAGATTCTTGACGCATTGCATTCTAAGGATGTTGGATTGAATGGCGAGAAGCTTTACATTGCCATGACATCAACACAAGAGTCACAGTTGCTAGACGAGATTGAAGTTATTTCAAGTGACTTCAACCGAGGTGACTCAGCTTCTACTGGTGTTTTGCCACAGATTCTAGGGTTCACTCCTATCGTGTTCTCTGCTAATCCAAAGACAGGCAGCTCAATTATCAACAAAACTGGCTCAGTTCGTGAGTGTTTCGCATTTAGTGAAGACGCTCTTAAGCTGGGTATGCTATCAGACTTCGAGGTGCGTTATGAACGCCGCCCTGATAAAGTTGATACGCATCAGCTAGTTATCAACTCACGCTATGCTGCTCTTCGTACAGAAGGCGAGCGCATTGTTCAAGTTGATGTAACCGAGGCATAGAGTTTATGAGTGCAGTTCAAATTTGTAATGAGGCGCTTCAGAATATCGGAGCAACACCAATTACGAGCCTTAGTGAGGACTCGCCTAACGCTATTGAGTGCAATTTGCGCTATGATACTGCTAGGCAGGCTTTACTAAGGATGCACCCATGGAACTTTGCAATGAAGAGGGCAGCTTTGAATAAAGAAGTATCAACACCCGCGTTTAACTTCTCTAATCAATTTACGCTGCCCTCTGACTTCCTTAAGCTTGTTATGACAGGCGAGGAAGAAAGATACACCTCCAGCTATGGTATAGGCTACAGCAGCACCTTCCAAGAAAGCGGTGTGGTTAATGGCGTAGGTGCAGATAATTATAAGATTGAGGGGCGTAAGCTTCTAACTAATAACGCATCTGTTGGTATTATCTACGTAGCAGATGCAACAGACGCACAGCAGTTTGATTCAACATTCCGCCAGTTATTGGCAAGATATTTAGGCGCTTTAATCTCATACAAGGTTGTGGGTAGCAAGAGCGAGAGAGATTCACAGTTAGGAATCTTCGAGAAAGAATTAAGCGAATACCAATCTATTGACAGTCAAGAAGGTGGTATTCCAACTATCCAAGTTAGCGAGTATTTAGGGATTAATTTGTAATGACCAGAGCGTATTACACGCAGCACGGTTTTAACTACGGACGTTTAGGGCCATTAGTTAGAGCTCGTACTGACATTAAATATTATGGCAAGGGTTGCAAGGCTCTAAAGAATTTCGCACCTAAACCACAAGGGCCAGCAGTTAAGCGCAAGGGTGCGGTGTATGTAGCAGAAGTAAAGGATTCTACTAAGCCAGTACGCTTAGTTAAGTTTATCTTTTCCGAGATTGATTCGTATGTATTGGAGTTTGGTGATAGCTACATCAGGTTCTATCAAGGCACAGACCAAGTGGGTGCGCCATATGAGATTGCCAGTCCATATTCTGATGCAGAGTTGCAAGATTTGAAGTTCGCTCAATTGGGTGATGTGATGTATATTGCTCATCCTAGCTATAGGCCGCGCAAGTTAAGCCGCTTGGGAGCGACTAACTGGACTATTGCAGAAATGGATAATCAGCTAGGGCCTGTGCTGGATGTAAACGATACAGACACAACTATTACGTTATCTGGCACGCTAACAGAGGCTGGCACTAGTACATGGACAGCAAGCGTAGCTACGTTCGATGCGGGTGATGTTGGAAGTGTGTGGAGAGTAGCTAAGAGTGACGACAACACCGTTAGTGGTTATGCCCGCATGACGGCTTTTACAAGCGCAACAGTCGCAACGTTTGAGAATCAGAACGACTTAACAGCGGTTACAGTAACAGCAACAAAGAACTGGAATGGCGCAGCATGGAGTGGCACGCAAGGTTATCCTAGAGCGGTTGCATTCCATGAGCAAAGGTTATTCTGGGCGGGTACTAATGAAAAACCTTTGAGTATATGGGGGAGTGTTAGCAATGCCGCGTATGAGAATTATGACATTGATGATGCAAGCGCAGATGATTCCCCTGTGTTTGATATTAGTGGTCGTGCAAATACTATCCAGTGGCTCTCAAGTAACGGTAGGTTCTTGATTGCTGGTACGTTTGGCGGGTTAGCATTTGCTGATTTTAGCTCTACAGGTGATACGCCTATCCCTACGGTTTACAATGGCACAAGTTATGGTTCTAGTAAGATACAGGGCAATCAGATTAATGGCGTGATGGTTTACACTTCTAGCAACAAAAAGAGTCTGTATAAGGCTGAGTATAACGATATTAGCTTGCAGTATGTTGCGCTTGACCTCAATGACCTATCAACGGACTTCTTAGAGAATAGCGCAGGCTATTTAGAGATTGTTGAGCAGCCAGATGTTGCAGCTATATTGGTTGAGAATGGCGCATTAAAGGTGTTGAACTACGATGAAACACAAGGCGAGGGTTCATTGCCGTTAATTGGTTGGTATTCTATCGAGCTTCAAGGGGACATTGAAAGCGTTGCAGTTGTTCCTACAACTGGTGAAGATAGAATATGGGTTAGTGTTAAGCGGACTATTGACGGTGCAACCAAGCGTTATGTAGAGTATTTTGACATATCCGATAGTGATAGATACCTAGATAGCTCTGTAAGTTACTCAGGGGTAGCTACACGCACCCTATCAGGGCTAGACCACCTAGAAGGTGAGAGTGTGCAAGTATATGGCGATGGTGCATATGCTGGTGAGTATGAGGTTATAAGTGGCTCGGTTACTATTCCAGACGCTAAGAGTGCGGTTGAAGAAGCGTTTATAGGTTTGTCATACGAAGCTGATTTGGAGATTATGCCTATCAATATTCCTATCCCACAGCTAGGCGGCACTACCATGACGCAGAAAGCGCGTGTGAATGAGTTGCAATTGTTGCTATACAAGACTCTAACCTTAAAGGTTGGTAGCAGCTTTGATGATTTAAAGAGCGTTCCATTTAGAAGCACTGCGGATGATATGGATGAAGCACCGCCTATATTTGGTAATGACTACCCAGATATTAAGCAGGACGTTCCATATACGCAGAATTGGTTAAGACAACCAACGGTTTGTATTAGAAGTGATTTACCATTTCCATGTACTATTGTTGGGTTAACTGCTAGAATGGAGATAGAGAGTAATTAGATGTGTGATTTAGGTTCGATAGCAGGTGTAACAAGTGGGCGCACTGATTTAGGCGGGGCAATGCCGTGGAAGACTGGGCGAACTGAACTAGGTGACGCTATGCCGTGGCTAGACAAAGAGTCGGAGTTTTCAACGGGCGAGCTACTCAAGAGTGCTGGCGGGGTGTTTAGTGCATTTGGCGGAGCAAGTGAAGCTGATGATTTAGCAGCGCAAAGAGAGCAAAGAGCGGGGCAAATATTAGAAGCCACAAAGCAAACTATTGCATTGAAGTCATTACAACAAGGTAGAGCAATGGGGCAGACACGTGCTGCAATCGGCAAGGCTGGTGTTGGTGCGAGTGGTAGTGCTGCGGTATTACTAGAGAATCAAGGGCGTTTGGATGAGATGGCGCTTGAATCTGCAAAGCAACGTGGAGTGTTACAGATTGATGCAGAGCTTACAGAGGCCAGCAACGCACAGGCACAAAGCCGCGTTGGATATGCTAAAGCTATTTCGGCAGCGGGTGAGTTCGCTGGTAACTTAAAGGGGTTTGATTTAGGATAATGGCTATAGAGATACCCGGATTAAGAATTGACCAATCAGCGGCTGACACAGGTGTGAGCCAGTTGACCAACACAGTTAGTGCAGCTAGTGAGATAGGCGCGCAGATTGACGTTATGGCTGACGTACGCATACGCAAAGAAACACGCGACGCTGATGCTTATGTGTCGCAGAAGAGTACTGAGCTTATTCTGGAAAGCCAAACACTGTTCGACAAGGTGGTGAACGAAACGGAAGACCCGAATAAGATTACAGAAAATTTCATGACCGAGTACAATACTTTGTATGGTGGGAAGGTTGCAGACGCTCCCAACGCTATTGCAAGGCGTAACTTGGAAGAAAAAAGTAATCAGCTACGTGCAAGTCTTGGTAAAGCTGCTATTGGTGTTCAAGCTGATGAGGTTCAAGCCAAGAGAATTAACGGATTGCAAAACAGCGTAGATGCTGCGGTTATCAATACCCGCAATACAGGCAACCTAACGCTAGGCAATTTAGCTATCGAGGAAGCTCTTAGCGGTGCAGAGAGCTACACAAGACCATCAGAGCTACTAGCGCTACGTGAGCAAGCTAATAACCAGCTTAAAGAGGCTTATTTGGACAGGCAGTTTGAGAGTGGTAATTTAGGCGAGGTGCGTTCAAAGATTAATGATCCTGAGTTTAATAAGGATCTGAAGCCCGCGCAGGTTGATGGGTATCGGAAAGCTATTAAGGCAGAGCAGAGAAGGCTAGAGGCGTTGTCGTACAGCGACCCTATTGCTGCGGGCGTTAGTCCTGAGATGCAGATGAAGCGAGGTGCGCCACTAAGTCAAGTGCGTGTTTTGAGTAATAAGCAAGCTACGCAAGCCGTTCAGCAAATATCACAGTTCACCAAGCCAGAGGAAATGACGCAGTTTAGCGAGCAGTTAAAAGCAACTTATGGTGCATTTACTCCCAATGCTATAGCGCAGATGACTAAGGCTGGCTTGCCATCTATGTATAGTATAGCAGTTCAGACCGCTAGCACAGAAGATACGGACTTTAGTCAAGAGCAAGCTTTGATGTTCGATGTTATCCAGCAGGGTAGCAAGGAAGTTAAAGAGGCTTTTAAGATTAATCTCTCAGCTAACAACGAAGCCGCAAAGGACTTTAACGCTAAGTTTGACGAGAGTCTAAAAGAGTCACTTGATGTCTGGCGTAGTGAGGGTAAATCTGCAAGCAACATTATTTCATTAACAGAAAATACCCGTAGCATGGCGCAAGCACACTATAACAAGTTTGGCAATATTGATGACGCTGTTAATGTTGCTACAGAGTTTCCATTGAAAGACCGTGCTGTTATTGAAGCTGATGGCGTGGTGATGGCTATTGATAAGAATCTCAATTGGGAAGGCGTTGAGGTTGGTATCAAAGAAGTTAAGAGGGATTTAGCAACAAGAGTGCCGGTCGATGATTTAATCGCTGCTAGTGTGATTAAAAAGAGCGTTGAAAATGAATCAAAGTTTTATCCCAATGAAACAGGTGATGGCGTTATTCTACTAACTACTGACAAGAAAATACCTTTGTTTGATGTGCGTGGCGAGTTGATTGAATACAAGTTCGACACTTTGCAAAATGCAGCTAAAACACTTATAGGTAAAGAGTCGCTCGCTCAAAGCCCTACATTGGTTAAAGATATTGATAGTGCATTTAGACGTGAGAATGAGGGCGAGTTGCAGCTTATTCTTGAATCATTGCGCAATGAGGGTGGTGGAAAGCGCGAGGGTACTATCAGAAGCGTTGAGAGTAAGTTGAAAAAACTAAGGGGTGAGTAATGCCTACGTTTTCTAATGTTAGCATGGGGCAAGAGGCTAGGGCTGGCGGTGAAGCTCAGTTCCAAAGCCTTGTAGACGCTTGGAAGCCTACATATGGCGAAGTCACAGACGCTTATGTAGATGATGCTTTCCGTGGCGTTGGTACGTTGAGAGCTGACTTGATGGCTGCTGAGGTTAGCCGCGCAGAACGCAATGGCGTTAAGATTAGTGCGGATGAGTATAAAGATAGTGATTATTTCCGCCCTGCTATTGATTATTATGAGGGTATGACAGAAGAAGCCGCCGCGATATTGGCAGATAATTCAGACGAGCAAGAGGAACGTGGGTTCATTATTAGCCAAGCATCAACTGGACAAGATATAGTTGGGTTTGGTGCAAGCTTTGGCGCTGGTATATTTGAGCCAAAGAACTTTGCAATAGGTGTGGCAACAAGTGCAGTTGGCGGCCCATTGGCAGGTCGTGTGGTTGGGGCAACTAGAATAGCAAAAGCATCAGCTAAATATGGCAAGTATAAAGTCCGTGCTGGTATGGGCGCGGTTGAGGGTGTAGTTGCATCAGCTATTGCAGAGCCTAGCAACTTGGAATCAGCAAGTATATTGCAACAAGATTACGGCATGGCTGATAGCTTGATGAATGTGGGTTTATCAACTGTGTTAGGTGCGGGCTTAACTACTATCCCGAGCTATGTTGCGAATAAGATTAGAAGCCGTGGGAAAAAAGAATTAACCGCAGAGATAAAAGCCGAGTTGATGGAAGAGCTAGACACAGTAGTTGCTCAATCTGCTGAGGGTAAATTACCAGATGCAAGCGCTGTTAGCAAGATACGTGAGGGCGAGATAAGCAAGAAGCCAATTGCGGAAAAGGCTAGGGCTGTTGAAGAGTTTATACGATATACTGAAACGCCTGAGTTTAAGAGTAAAATAGCAGGAACGTCAATATTAGATGATAACAGCTCTCCTATGTTGGTATATCATGGTACTGACAAGGAATTTTCTAGCTTTAGACCATTTAGCCATTTTGGAACATCAAAAGCAGCTAACGAGAGATTGGCAGATTTTGATGTAAATGGGCAAAGGGTTTTGCCATCTTATTTAAATATCAAAAATGCACTAGAAATTGAAGATAGTGCAACAGGGCATACGGCAGAAGACCTCGCAACTATATTAGAAAATCGAGATATACTAACTACTAAGCAAGTTGATGACATTCTTGATGCTGGTGATGAGTTAGCGCAAGCTAATGCTCTGTCAAAAGCCATGGAAACAACGCCCTATGATGGCTTTAAATATACCAATCTAGTAGAAGACGCTGGTAGCGAAAGCTATATAACGATTCGCCCAGACCAAATTATCCCAGCCTTTGGCACTGGTGACGTAGACCAAATTGCCAAGCAAATAGACGTAGAAAACAACGCGGCTATATCAACGGCTATAAAGAAAACAGCAGCTAATTATGACGAATCAACAGTTGATGTAAATCAGATAGAAGCTAACGATAGATACCAAGCTACACTTGCAGAACAAGATAGATTAAGCCAGTTGGAAGAAGAAATGACACAGCTAGCGGAAAGTGGTATATTAACCGAGGATGAACTAGCGACTATTCAAGCGTTGGGCGATATTAACGAAGAAGATATTTTAGCAGGTTATGATGCCGCTTATCTTTGCATGACGAGGGGTTAATGAGTGATTGCGTAAAAAGACTTGTAGAGAAATCAAATGGTGCATTGAACGCCCAAGATGCTAAAGAGTTGCTTGATAGTCTAGACCGCACGGCGCAGCGCAAAGCTAAAGAAGGGTTCGGCTATGACGAGTCAATCAAGCAAGAGCTGATGACCCGCGCAAAGAATGTACAAGAAAATATTGTGAAACAAAAAGAGAACACATTACGCAATCTTTCAATTCGCAAGGGTTTAGAGAAGCAGGTTGACGAGATGATTGCTAGTGGTGTAGCGCCAGAGAAAGCTTTGATTGCTATAACTGAGGGTATTCAATCTAATGTAGGTGGCACGCGCAGAGGGCTAGACCAAATCATTGACGCTGTGCATTCTAACTACAACGGCAAGCTAATTGCTGAGATTGATAAGTTAGGGCTAACAAGTGTTTATAACAAAGGTGTGTTGGACAAAGAAATATCACGTGAGTTGTGGGATTTATCTTTAGGTGGAAAAGCGGGCGTAACTGGCAGTAAAGAGGCCTTGAAAATTGCCAAGGTGCTAAAGAATCTCAACAAGGATATTGTTGACCGTATGAATCGTTCGGGTGCTGATATTGATGACGTGGATGGCTATATATTTAGCCAATCACACGAGCCACATAAAATGACTAACCAAGGTAAGCAGGGGTGGATTGACACGATTAAACCTATGCTGGATATGGAGCGCACTTTTGGTGGCGATGTTAAGGATATAGACGAAGCTCTTGCAAGCGCATACGATGCTATGATTACAGGCGTTCGGCTTGATGACCCTGTTAATATTAAAGATGCAAAGCTATTCCAATTTGCTGGTCCTAACAACCTAGCTAAAAGATTGTCACAGCGCAGGCAACTGCACTTTAAGGATGCTGAGTCATTTATTAAATACAATGATCAGTTCGGGCGTTCAAGCTTCCGTGAGGCTATTATCGACCAAGTAGGCTATGGCGCAAGAAACATTGCTATGATGGAGCGGTTCGGCACTAATCCAGTTGCAATGATGGAAGATATGGTGCGCCAAACAGAAAAGAAGCACAGGGGAGCGCTTAAGGGTAAAGGCTCTATGCAGGGCGTGGAAAACTCTATTAAACAAGTATCTGGGATTAACATGATTCCCGGTAGTCCACGCGCGGCAGAAATAGGCGCAAGTATTCGCACATTCCAAACAGTAACTAAGCTAGGCGGCGCGGTTCTATCTGCATTTGCGGATGTTGGTGTAAAGTCTTTAGAATACCAGTATCAAGGGCGCAACTTCTTATCGTCTTATGGCAAGGCGTTTACTGATACAATGGCTGTATTTGATAGCAAGCAGAAGCAAATAGAATACGCTACGGCTTTGAACGTTGGGCTTGAGGGTTTGATTGGTGATATTAACTCACGCTTTACTGGCAATGATGGCGTGAGTGGAATGGGCGCAAAGATTACTCGCCAGTTCTTTAAGCTGAACGGCTTGCAGCAATGGACTGATGGACACAAGAGAGCTATGGCACGTAGTATGTCATACGTACTAGGCACGCAATCAGATAAGGGGCTGAAAGATATTGACCCGTCTATCGCTGAGTTATTCAGCTTATACGATATATCTGAAAGCGACTGGGATGTTATGCGTCAAGCAAAGCGCAAGATGGAAGATGGGCGAGATTATATTGTGCCAGAGCTTATAGAAAACCCACAGATTAAAGAGAAGTTAATCACATACTATCTCGATAGAACGAATCATGGGGTTATCACAGGTGGCGCGAAAGAAGCTAGGCTTGGCACGCTAAACACACAGCGAGGAACTCTTGTTGGTGAGGTTGTGCGTACTATGATGCAGTTCAAGCAATTCCCTATTACAATGATTACAAAGACATGGGGCAGGGCTTTATATGGACGCGGGAAGGCGGATAAGGCTGCAATTGCTCAACTGATGCTTGTGATGGGTGGGTTTGGCTATATGGCTATGACTGCAAAGGATGCGGTTAAGGGTAAAGAGCCGCGTGACCCTACAAAGATTGAAACAATCTATGCAGCTATGGCACAAGGCGGCGGAATTGGTATATTTGGAGATTTGATATTTAATGATATGAGTGGTTTTGGAAGAAGTTTCGGTGATGTTGCGGTAGGGCCAACTGGCGGCACAATCTCCGATGCGTTTAAAATTATATCGGCAGCTAATAGAGGTGAGTTTAAAGAGGCTCAACTTGCTAAGTTTGGTATGCAAAATGTACCGGGGCAAAACTTGTTTTGGCTTAAACCTGCGCTTGATCATATGATATTGTACCAAATCCAAGAAGAATTGAACCCCGGCTATTTACGTAGGATGGAACGCAGAATGAAAAAAGACTATAACCAAGAATTTTTTATTAGACCGAGCAAGTAATGGGAATATTTAAACCAACATCAAAAGAAGATAAAGAGCAGAAAACCCTCGCTGAGAGGCTAGGAGCTATTGATGAGGCGCACTCCCAGCTATCAAAAATCATAAGGACTAAAACAGACGATTCTGCGCTCAAAGACTACGCCAAGCTTTTATACGTTGATGCAGCTATAAAAGAGCTAGAGGGTAAAATACCGCAATATACGCCCACAGAGCCGCCAAAACTTGACCACCTCGCAGATAAGGCAAGCGTTGACGCGTTAGCGGTAGAGGTAGGCAGAATAGAAATGCCTAGCCTAGAAGGACTGGCAACGGATGGGGAGTTGGCAAAGCTTAAGCGTGACTTGCTGCGTAAGATTAATGCAATTGATGTTAAAGAGGTTGACGATTCCAGCGGTGTTTTGATTAAGCGTTCCAAGGGCGTTACAGGATGGGCTGTTTATTATGATGCTTTGCATACTGCATCAAACCCTTTAACTGTTAATAACGAGAGAAAGCAACTTACTTGTGACGGACTGGGTTCGTTGACTAATAAGGCTTACTTACCACGAAATGTTGTTGACTTGTGGGATGGTGTAGGTGGTAAGGTATTAGCAACTGGCGTGGGTGACTGTTACACTGTTAGGTTGCAATATAACTTCACCTCGCTGGACAACAACGCCCAACTTGATGTTGAGTTTGACATAGGCGGTGATAGTGAGGTTTTAATCCTCGATGAAACTATCGTCAAAGCTAAAGGTGTTGGGGGAATACAGAGGGCTTCTGTGAATAAAAGTATATATTCTCTTGATACGTTCCTCGAGAATGGCTGTAAAATATACATTAATACCACGAACGAAATTGACATATATGACGTTATTGTGTTTGTGCAGAAAACCTACGATGCATCTTCCCAATAGTTGCTTGCAATAGAGCTTAAATCAATGTACAATACCCTTGCGCGGGTGTTGATACTTTATAGGAATATTATGACTATATCGTCCTCAACAAGTAAGAACCAATACACATCTACGGGTGAAAATACATTTACTTATACGTTCAAGATATTTGACGAGAGTGATATACGTGTGTTGGTGGATGGCGTAGTTAAAACTATCACAACAGATTATACGGTTACAGGCACAGGCAATGACGCAGGTGGCACGGTTGTGTTTAATGTTGCGACAACTAGTGGCGCAATTATTACCCTAAAAAGAAACGAGCCTTTGACTCAAGAGATTGATTATGTTGAGGGTGATAACTTCCCAGCCAGCGCGCATGAAGAGGGTTTAGATAGAAGTGCCATTCGCGACCAGTTCTTGCAAGAGCAGATTGATAGAACAATTACATTGCCAGAGGACACAACCAGCACACTAGCGTTTACTAACCCTGCTGGAAATGGAGGGAAATTCCTTACACTCAATACTGGTGCAGATGAAGTTGAATATACTAACGTTGCAGGAACGCTTGAGGGCGTAACAATCACAAGCGGAGATGCGGGAAAGCCAGTTGCTGTTAATAGTACAGAAGATGGTTTTGAAGTTGGTGATGGCGTGTTCTTAACCGCTGATTCAGTAGACACAGGTGAGCTTGTTGATGCCGCTGTAACTGACGCCAAGCTTGCGGCTGATGTGCAAAACGCAATCCTTCAAGATTCGCAGCCTGTTCTTATTGAAAAGCCAAAAGACCAAGATTACAGATTATTGCTTAGTCTCCGTAAGGGTATCACGATAACAAGCGTTACTACGAGATCAGTGTCAGGAACTTGCACAGCAACGCTTAAAATCAACACTACGGCTTTGGGCGGTACTGCAAACGCTGTGTCTTCATCTGAGGTTACGCAAGCCCACGTTAGCGCTAACGTGGCTGTTGCGGGTGATGACATTGTTTTGACTATTTCAGCTAATGCATCATGTGTTGGGCTTTCAATTAATATCTTTTTCGAGGAGAGCTTTTAGTGCGTGACTTGATTTACATAGGCGGTGGTGACCCTGCAAATCTAACGTACTTGCAAAGCGCGGGTGATGACGCAAACCTTACTACATACACCTTTGCATCTCAGAACTTTGGTGACGAGGCTGCTGATAGATATATCATAGTTGCTTTAATGCCTGTTGGCGCTGCTTCTATCACATCAGTGACTATTGGCGGAGTTAGCGCAACTATCATAGGGCAGGTTGCGAATGGTGCTAATGTTGCTGGACTTGCTATTGCGTTAGTTCCAACTGGAACAAGTGGAAGTGTAGTTATGACGTTGAGTGATGCAGGAACAAGGGCGGGTATTTCCTGTTACTCAGTTACAGGTTTATCAGACCCAACACCAACCGACACTAACACATCAACCGCTGACCCTTCTGTGCTTAACTTAGATGTTCCAGATGGCGGTTTTATTGTAGCATGTTCAATGGTAGCGGCAACGGCACAAACAGCTACATGGGTAGGCGCAACGAAAGACAGTAACTTTGCCTTACAGGGCGCAAGTCAATTGTCATCAGCTTCTATTGATGGGCTTGAAACGGAAACTAACAGAGCTATCACAGCAACTTGGAGTGGCGGCAATACAGACGCTGCATTTAGTGCGGTGTGGAATTAAATAACAAAACAGGAAAACAAAATGACAAGTTTAAGTAAATTAAAAAAGGAAACTGAAGGTATGGATAAGCGAGAGTTTGATAAGTGTTTGAGAAAGCGGACGCAGGAATTACGCAAGGCTAACGAAACATCTTTAGTAAAGGCAGAACAAGAAGCATTTGAAGAAGTGGTTGTTGAAGTTGCAGAGAAGGTAAAAGCCAAAAAGGCAAAAAAGAATGACAAGTAAAAACCGCAAGTTAGCATTTACCAATGGGTTTAGGGGGTACGCCAAGCGCGGCTTCAACCCTGCCTCAGTGGCTGGCCTATTGCAGTATTTCAATGCCACACCGACTATTGATGGTGCGTATGTTGATTCTGCTAACAAAGGAACGCCGCGCCCTATTCAGTTGGGCAGGTGTTATCAGTTTGATGGTGTTGATGATTATGTGGATAGTGGCTCTCCTGTAACAGGTGGTAAGGCTATTAATACTAAACTCTCCATTAATGCTGATATAACAGGCAACAGAGGGCTGGTTGCTTGTGGTGGGCATACGGCTTCCTCACGAGGTTATTCACTTCGTATAAGCGGCTCTAGCATAAACATGCTTTATGCCAATGGAACGGCTGCAAATAATGCCAACTTCACAGGCTTTACTGTTGATGCAGGCACTGATTATGACATTGAGTTTGATTGGGATGGGGGGGCTTCTGTTCCTACAATTACAGTTAATGGCACAGTTTATTCTGCTTCTAAAACTGTATTTGGGTGGTCTGGCGAGTCTACGCAAAACCTTGTATTTGGTGCTTATAACGCAGGTAATACAGCACATTACAACGGTAAGATGTGGGGAGTAGCCCTACTTGTTAGTGGATTGCCTTTCTTGCACTACAAGATGGATGAGCAGGGCGGTACAACAGCCTTCGATAGTTCAGGCAACGACAATCACGGCACAATAACAAACGCAACTCTAAGCACGTTCCACGCAACACAGGATGTTATTAGTTTTCAGAATGATGCTGGTTATACCAGTAGCTATACAGTGGATGACACGCTTATAGCCCCCAACATTACGTTAACGGATATGACGTTTACGATTAATACTCGCGACGCCACGCAGAGGGTTATCCTGTTTACAGATAGCACTATTAGTAGTTTGTTGTTGACGGTACAGGCAGGTAGTACTGTTGCTATATCTAATGGGTTCGGCGCGCCTGTTTTTACAATTGATGAAGTGTCGTTTACTGGCAATAGAGATGAATTGTATGACTTACTTTATGACGGCCAAAACCATGACGTTGTCATCTCCAACATAACTTATACAGGTAATTTATATTATGGCGGCTATGACGGCTTTGCTTGGGGTATCACAGGTCAAGCAATATCAAACGTCACACTGAATGGTGTTGCTTACGATGGAACGACATTCATCCCACGCAACGAAGCCAACCCCACACTAGATGCGCTCGGCAATTCTCTGCAATACACAGGCCATGTGCCGATGAATGGGCAAGCGATTGATTCTAATTGCATTACTCTAAGCGGCGCTGGTGGCATCTACCACAAAGCACCAGCTATCCCTGCGACTGGAGATTTTGTTTTTGAAATAGAATTGGAACTCAATTCAATTACTGGAACGCAAGCGCTTCTATCTCAGTATGCAGGAGGTGCTGAAGGGCGTTTTCGCTTTGGCCTTAGTAACGACCACGTAAACTTATTCATAGGTGGGACTGGAGGTGCTTCGGTTGTGGGCAGTATTCCATTAGTTGTTGGCGGGAAGTATACATTCAAACTCGAACGTATTGGCGGTGCTTTTAATCTATATGTAAATAACAGCCTTGATGTTGTAGCCACTTCGGCAATCTCCATTATGCAATCAGAGAATACTATAATTGGAGTGGGTGGAGGTGGTATTGCTACCAGTGCTATCATTAACAGATATTCAATTGTCGATGGTTCTGGTGATTATTTATTACATGTGCCTTGCTCTATGGGCGCGGGGACTTTCGTAGCTGACGTGTCACCTCAAGAAAACCACGGCGCGTTAACAGGAACAACCTTGTCGAGCGTGTACGCCAATACGCAAGACGATTATCACTATAACCTAGCCAATGGTGCGAGTAAGTATATTTTCTTTAACGACACCACAGACCATATTAATCTAAACGTAACTCCTGATGAGCTTATGTCTACAGGTGTGTTTGATATGGAGATTGACTTTATGTGGGATGAGGCGAGCTATTCTTCTTTTGGAAGATTGCTTTGGTTTATAACTGACACAGGTTTCTTTAGGTTGCAGAAAAGCACTAACAGTGACTTCTTCCAATTATGGGCTAGAAAAGGGGCTGGGCAAGATATTATCTCTGCTGTTGGATTTGCTATCCCTAGCGGTAGTTTGCAGAAACTGCGATTACTAGGCAACGGCTCGACTGTTGAGATGTGGTTGAACGATGTTCTGATTAATACTAGAACTATCAATACTGCTAACCTACATACACCTAATTGGACGGAAGCTAAGATAGGCTCAACTACTACGACTATCAAAGCTTTAGTGTCTAGGTGGTCTTTAAGTACGGCAACAGTTACACAAGAGCTTGTGCCGCGCGGCAATACAAACGATGCCTTAAAGGATTTATCTGGTAACAGTAACGATGCGACTATCGGTGGCTCTCCTGATGTTATTTACATCCCAGCAGCAACTGCAACAACTGATGCGCTAGGTACTCCATTAACAAACCCACCAATAGCAGGGCATAACGGCACAGAGTCTAAGATAGACTTCACAGGCGGTGTGGCTTCAGCAAAGGCAGTGCAAGGCGGTTGGGAAACTGATTGGGCGTTTAATGACGCTAGAACTAATCCGTTGTTTAAGCGCACTATTACGGAAGGCGGTGCAGAAGTTGGGGCTGATAGATTCTTGGCATATGAAACTGTGCTAAGTGGAGATGATTTAACTAAGGTGAATGATTACACCGCAACAAAGGAAACATAAGATATGATTAAAGTAACAGCACCCAGCGCATTATTCACACCAGATAGTCCGTTCTTCTCGTTCATCACATGGGCGAGCAACTACGGCTACAAGGTAACGCCAGATTCAAACGGCAATAGCATCATCAATCTACCAGCGGACGGCTCGTTTACCATTGCACAAGCTTCGCAAGTAGTTGCATCAGGTGGAGAAGTTGAGGGTTACCCTGTGTTCATTGAGATGACACAAACAAAGTATGAAGGCAATGTTCCAGCAGGCATTAGAGGCCGTGAGGAAGAGCTGGAAAGTGGTGCAACTAACGTGCTTACATGGCAGGAATGGGCGGATAGATATAACCGTAGCTTTAATAAGATTGGAACAAAACAATATATTGAAGCTTCAGACGGCAACTCATACTTGAAAGGCTCAGAGGTTGCAGTGCTTGGCACTGGATACTCATTGCTAACAGTAGAAGAGTATGTAGCAAAACTACCAGTGGTAGAGCTAGATGCCTAAAAGATATTGCACTGTGCCAGACATCTTTAAGGTGCGCAAGTATTGGGACTTGCGCCATGATGACGCTTGCCGTGTGCATGATGACGCCGCAGAAACACTCAACATATTTAAAAAGCTTTGGTCTGATTTAGTCTTGATTTGGCACTTGGCTAAAGAGGCTATGCTCGCTCTCTTCTTTTTAGTAGGCGCTGTCTTTGTGTTGCCTACAATAGGAACAGTTCACTGGTCTTTTATGCGGTGCAAGCAGCGGTCGGCTAAACTGCAAAAACTAACAGACTACATCGTGGGGTGGTTCAAATGAGCAAGTACGGCGAAGATATAGCAGAAATTAAAAATGACGTTAAGTGGATACTCAAGGTGCTTGAAAGCGAGCATGAGGCAGTTGAAGCGTTAGGCGACAGAGTCACAAAGATTGAGAAGAAATTAGCTTGGTATGCTGGAGCTATAGCAACAATATCAACGGCGCTCAGTTTGGCGGCGGACAGTATAAAGAACTTTTTTATAACATAAACAGGAGATGACATGGACAAGATTAAAGAAATTGGGAAAGCTATTATTGACAATGCAGGCGTTCGTTTGGCGTTCAAGGGGTTGCTAGTAGCTGTAGCAGGTGTCGTAATTGGTGCGCTTGGCATCACTATTGCACCAGAAACTATTGGCTCACTACTTAGCTTCTTAGGTTAATAGCGTGGACATATATGTGTACAGTTTTGGGCTAGCTATCGTCATAGGTTTGATATGGCTAGCCTTGCGCGCATACAAGAATACTGGTACGCTAGAAGCGGAGAACGAGGGAAAGCAACTAACACTCGACATTATAGAGTACAATAAAAAAGTGGTGTGGCGGAATGAGAAGTATATTAATAGTCTTACTGATGTTGAACGTGCAAAGCTGCGTGAAGAATATACACGTAAGTGATTGCAACTGGGTGCGCCCCGTCTACTTAGTAAATGAGGACGCGTTGACAAAGACGACTGAGTCGGCCATACTTTTACACAATAAAAACTGGAACGATATTTGTATGCAAGGAGATAGAGTATAATGGGGTGGATTGCATCATTTTTGGAATGGATTAACCCGAAGCCTGTTGAGGTTGCGCCTGAACAGCGCCTATCCCTTAAGTATTTTAGCGATATAGAAATTCGCTGCAAGAAGACTCACGGCATCAGGCTTGACCCTATCTTCGACAGATTGCTAGCTAAATTGCGTGAAAATGTCGGAGAGCCGATGGTTGTAACTTCTTGCTGTCGCTCTAAAGTGCATAACACCAATGTCGGCGGGAGTAAAGGGTCGTTCCATGTCTACGATTTCCCATATCATGACACAGCAGGGACTTGTGCTATTGATATAAGGAGAAAAGGCAGCACGTATGATTTTAAGCTGATTTTAGAGGCGTGGGAGCTTGGCTTTTCAGTTGGGGTACATCCTTCATTCTTTCATTTCGACTGTCGCACAGCAGTCACAGGCAAGCCTCAGATAGTGTTTGCGTATGCTGGCAGGACAAACCCAGTAGAGTTAAAGAAATTCAAGAAGCTAGTAGGTATTGGATGAAATATACCATATACACGAGGGAAGAAAAGATAAGCTTGGTTCGTGAGTATATGTCGAGGGGCGGTATGAAGTCCCGATTTTGTCGCGAGAAAGGCTTGAACGCAAAAAGCTTTGACAACTGGATTAAGAAATTCGGCAACCCAGATGCTGATATTAACAACCTCATCCTAGTTATATCCGATATGCACATCCCGTATCACCACAGGGACGCGTTTGAATTTTTGGATGGGTTAAAAGATAAGTACGACTTTACCCGCATTATCAATATTGGCGATGAGGTGGACAATCACGGGATTTCTTTTCACGATTCCGACCCAGACTTGTTAAGCGCGGGTGACGAGCTTAAAGCATCTCAGGACGCTTGTAAGGAACTGCAAAAGATATTCCCTGAGATGGACTTAGTGCATAGTAATCATGGGTCGTTATCGTATCGGAGAGGAAAGGCAGGGGGGATACCTAGGCATTTCTTGCGGGATTATAACGATGTGTTGATGGTTGGCGAGGGTTGGAAGTGGCACGATGAGATTATATTAGAATCTGGTGCAACCTCTATTATATTTAGGCATCAGTTTAGCGCCAACGTTTTGAAGGCAGCCGAGCAAATGGGGATGTCGTGTGTGCAAGGGCATTTCCATAGTAGGTTTGAGATTGCATACACTTCTAGCCCTTTGGCTTTAAATTGGGGAATGACAGTTGGCTGCTTGATTGATGCCGATGCGCTTGCATTTGAGTATAACAAATTACAAACCAAAAGGCCGATTGTTGGTGTGGGGATGATTGAAAACGGCATTCCTCGGTTGCTGCCTATGCTGCTAGATGCAAACGGGCGCTGGACTAGGGTGTTGCCGTGAGTGTAATCGATTGCATTGATTTATTTGCTGATATTCAAAAAGCCGTTGCTGTTGACCGCCAATTATCTAAAGATTATCAAATTGCATTCATAGAGCTACCCGAAGTTGGAGAGGTTCTTTATCATGGAAAGATGATTGCTTGGCTTCCAGAGGAAGAATAAAAACAAGCCCCGCAACATTTTGGAGAATGAGAGCGAGGCTTGTGTAGCTAACGGACTAGCATTAGCAAGGAGTAAATCATATATTATTGCATTCGACTTGGCAACTTAAATCTCACTTGTTTTTCTTTTGGTAAATGCGCGTTCATCTGCATAAACATATTACTAATTGATTTAGCGTGTTCTAGATATGTTGCTTTCATAATCCTTTGCTCTCTTAGTTCGTGCGCCAATTTGAATAAAAGAATGCGCGTCATATACTTCACAAATTCCCCGCTTCATATGCTGCTTTCCATATTGAGTCGGGGTCTTTAACGCGGGGGTTAGCAACCTTTGGGATAACCTTATGCTTTATGGGCGCGGTTCTATATCTCTTAACTTTCTTGCGCGGTGGGAAATACGGGTCGCCTGTTTCAAGATGTTGCTGCATTCTTTTTAGCTTATCTCTTATACAATTGTCAGTTAGGCCAAATACCGAGCCTATTTCCTTATATTCCATAGCTACGTTTTTGCAGTAGAAAGCATACACCCTGCAAGCAACCTCGTATTTTACTTGCTGGTTTTCGGTTAGCACTTGCTCGCATGGCGCAGTTTTTTTGGCAAGGTAGCAATATCTTTCTTTAGGCTTGTAGTTTGGCATGTTATCTCTAAGGATAGCGCCAACACGTTGCACTGTTAGAAACTCTTGCCGTGCAATCTTCTTCATACTCATGCCGCCTTGATACAGCTTAACTAGTCTGTCATTTCTTTCTTGTTGCTTTTCCATCTTTCCTCACTTCGTTTAATACAACGCGCAGCATTTCATATGCCGTTAGTTGCGGGTTTTGTTTAGCTAACTTCATTCCTGCTAGTAGTATGGCTTGAGTTTTATCCATTCCCACACCCCTATTCGTTCAGCTGTCATCCCTTGACCCCACACTTATTGTTACATCAGTTTTGCCGTCATCAATCCAAACGTAGGCCGCCTCTAAGCTATCACGCACATTCATTGCCTCTGCCAACTCAACTGCTGGCTTTGCGGCGGCTAGGAATGTTGGAAACTCTGCCAAGCAAGCTTCTAGCCTGTCTTCCGGCACTTTTAAGAAGTCTTCGACCTTTGTAATTTTATATTCTTGTATTTCCGTCATTTCATCTCCTCCACAACCTCAATTAACTTCTTCGTTCTATTGCCGTTAGTATCTCGATTAGCTAGCTTTTGTAGCTTTTCCTTGATGCTGGCTGGTACTTTAAATTCTATTCTCTGATGTTCTATCTTGCTCATGCTACTACCCCTATTGTTCTATATATTTCCAATTCTTTTTCAATGCGCTGCTCGTCATTTTCTGCATCAGAAATTAAGCCGATTGTTACCAGCAGCAAGACCCCCGCACTAATCATTAGCGTAAAGCCCAGTATTTTTATATAATTATCCATTGTATCTCCTTTGTTTTAAGTCGTAAAAAGTCCAGCCCAGCCCGCGTTGTTTAGATAGCGTCAACGTCATGCTGGCAGCATATATAGTCACGCCCTTTAGCTTATCTTCTCTGCTTGTTAGGTAATCCATTACAGCCCCCAATGTGTTGAATGTTCGTTGTAGTCACTTTCCACGCCTTCTGCATACACGGTATAAATCTCACGTGTTAGAGTCTCTTGAGAATCCCAATTGAAGCTTACTAGCGTCACTGCACCAGTAGCAGATATACCGCTACTCAGTTCGCTGTTAGCTTCCTCAAAATCTTCTTCTGCTTGGTGAACCGCCTCTAAACGTGTTTCAAATTCATAGTCTTGCTGTTCGCCGTTAGTGTCAATATAAGTCCAGTAAATCATTTCTCATTCTCCCTTGTTGTTGAGTTTATTATACGGGCTATCCGTAAAGAATGCAAGTGAATAGTGAGGTGAGGTGTTATTTAGTGGGTGGGTGTTGCATATTTAATACACACGTTGCGTTTGTTAAAATCCTACCGCTTTGGCAATTAAAGCTACAAAGCCGCCAAGAGCAGCTATAATAACGAAGCCAAAGATAGACCCTATGACTCTGTCACTCCAATCAGGCGGGTAGTAACTAGAAGCACGGTTTGCAATAATCTGCCCTACAAAAATAGAAATAATTATAATAGCCAGAGCGGTAAGCGCCGCCTCTTGCGATAAGCTAAAATCTATTTTCTCGCAATATGTTTTGCCATTTTGGATTATACAATCTACTTGCCGTCTAGTATTTATTAGCATTGCTGCTGCTGCCATTTCATTCTCCTATGTTGGTAATCCAGTTTGTTATTAAATCACTCATATCATCTTCGCTACGAACTACACCGACAATGCAGCCCATTTTAGTCATCTGATCAAGAAAAGCTTGTTGGTGAGGCTTAACTCTACCTGTTGGTGTTTTAACCTCAGCGAATACAGCAACGCCAATCTCGCGTCCGACCATGTCGTCAGTTACGGTAACGGTATGCACTCCCACTAGGTCAGTGCTTCCTTTGCATAAACCGTACGGGATACTAACCCCTTTAACTTTAGCCATGCCAACATCATTAACAAATAAGCGCGTTTTGCCGTTGCTATGTGCTAGGCGGATTTTGTTCTGGATATTTCTTTCTTTCATTTGCGCCCCTTGTAAACTTTAAGCGCCCAAAACTTCGGGTTCTTATAGCCCCTATCTTTACCTAATTGAACGAGTTGGTCAAGTGTCTGAGCTTTCCCTCTTTCTTTCTTGCGTTCTTGCATCTCATGTTGCTTAATCTCGGCTAACTCGCCCTTGGTCTGCTTGATAACTCGCTCCTCAACCACAACAGGCGCACCGCATTCTGGACACTCAGGCGCTGGTGAAAAACAAGCTTGACACACCTTGCACTCACGCACGGCAATATTAGCCTCGGTATCACGCTTCTTTTTGCCTTCTAAATTCCAGTCAATAACTCGGTCTGGTAACCCATGTCGAGTGTAGTTACCAACAAGGTCAAGGATGATGCACGTTTTGCCTTCAATATACCTCAAGCCACGCCCGTTGCCTTGCTTGCTAACAATAAGCGAATCAGTTGGCCGCTTCCATATGACGCATCCGATAGCGGGCAGGTCATAACCTTCTAGCACCATGTTAACGCTAGTCACCACCTGCAAATTGCCTGCAGCTAACGCCTCGCAAACTTCGTCCCCTTCATCATCCCCTATGCTACTTTCAAGGCTTGCTGCTGGTATTCCCGCTGCGATAAATTGCTCTGCTGTTTCTTGCGCTGCTTTAATGCTATGACAGAAAACAAGCGCAGTTACCCCATCCGCGTGTTTCTTGTAATGCTCAATGCAGTCGCCATGAATAGTACTCTTCTGAAACGCATCATCAACTGAAGAATTGCTAAAGTCCGCACCTTGTTTCTTGAGGTCTTTGCGGTCAATATTACTAGGTGCGAAATAGCGAAACGGACTTAAACGCTTATTCTCTATAAGCCAAGTCATAGGAGGCGCGCTAACCATAACTGGTGCATACTCGCCCAACCCTCGTCCATCCGAACGCTCAGGCGTTGCAGTAAGCAGCAAACGGAAGTTGCCTTTAGTCACAATCTTATCATATGTTTTTGCGGCTACGTTATGCGCTTCATCAATAACCACTAAATGCGGCTCTGGTATATCATCTATGCGATTAGCTAACGTGCGAGCCATGCAGATATAAACCTTATGCCCTGCGACATATGGCCTCCCCGCGGCTATGTATCCGTAGTCAATACCCTCGCGCTCAAGCGTGCGCTCAACGTCTTTGAATAACCGCTTGCGATGAACGACAAACCAAGCGCTTTGTGTGGTCTTTAATATCTCAGCGGTTAAGGTGGTCTTGCCGAACCCAGTCGAGGCCTCAAGTATTGCTGCGCGATGCTTTATCAATGCTTCGCGTAACTCACTCTTAACCTCGACTTGGTCTGGCGTAAGCTTCATACTAGTAAGCTGGCTCTTCTTTTGCTTTAGGCTCGTAGAAACTAACCATAACAGACTCCTTTCCCTCTTGCTTGATACCAGCAGGGTTGAAAGTCGCTTCAAGCAGCATATACAAGCCGCCTTCGTTACCTTCCATAACCACACCTACGTTCTTGTAGCGTTTCTTTTCCGAGCCATCTGCTGCGGTGTATGTGCCTGTTGTCACTACTGCGTCATATTTTTTACCCATTATTTACCTTCCTTTAGTTGTTGTTTTAGTTCTTCTTTGTAGTCATTTAATGCAATCTTCTCGTCAGCAGTCATGCCAACCCAAATTGCAATAAATTCTTGTTCGCCGATAGCCGCAGCCTCACGCATCGCAACCTTCAGCACGTCCATCTCTGTTTCAAGCGTTGCATCCTCAGCCTCGCCTTGCTCATGTAGCGGTGCTGTTGGTGCTGCAACTTTGAGCGGCTTAACCGTGTAAGGCTTTTTCTTAGCGCGTGATGCTGTTAGCACCATAGTTAAAGCGGTGTCGATACCTGTGACATGGCTAATGCGGATACCGCCAACTGCAATACCACCGAACCGAACGTCAGGGTCGCGGTAAAGCGTCATTGATTGCCCTATATAACTAGCACCATCAGCGCCCCATACTGCCACAAGCGCTCTACGCATTGACTTACAGGGGTAGTAAGGTTTATTATTGTCACCCTCGTAGTTGATAGCGATAGGCTGGTCTGCGTTGCCAGCGGTAACTTTGGTAATCTTGATCGTGCGCGGACTTGCTTGCAGATCATCGGCGTTAAGTTGGTTGCTCTTTGCCTCTATTGTTTTGGTTAAATCGGTCATTATATTATTCTCCATTGTTATATTTAAATTCGCCTGAATATTTAATGCTTTTTTGCTCATAGACATCTCTCGCTTCTTCTTCCGTAGAGTACCTGCCGAAATAAATCATCTTACCAAAATGCCTTATCCCGCACCTCCATAACCTATTTGGCTTTGAATTATCAAGCCAAACTCCCTTGTAAGAAGACGCTTTATTTTTACGTGGAGCAGAATTAAGAGCATTTTCCCTGCGACTTACAGCACGTAAATTCACTTTCCTATTGTCTAATTTGTTGCCATTAATATGGTCAGTATCTAGCCCTTCTGGGGTTTGATTTATTAAACGATGCATATAGACAATACCACGCTTTGTATTTTCACTTTTTTTACTTCTTCTTGCTGCATAACTATTATTGCAACACCACTTATATTGCATTAAACGCTCATAATCATCGGCATCGACTATTGCGAATTTGCCTTGCGTTAGCGGGATTAATTTGGTATCTTGGGAAATATTCATAGCGCACCTCATATGCGTTGTGATTGGGCAGTTAAGAACCCCACGTTCTTGCTGCCCTTTATTTTTACCAATTTTTGTAGTGATTTGCAAGCTTTATAATACAATTTCATCACCTTGTTCTACTTCTCTTTCTGTTGGTATTAATCTCATATCAGAGTCTAGCGCTGCAAGATACACCGCATTGCACTCAGATAGCTTGGCCTCAAAGCTCGTCACCGCTTCTGTAATAGCCTCGTGAATAACTGGGTCAGGGAACACACGCAAAGTTGCCATATGCAAACCTGCGCTATATGTGATAAAGTCACACCACTTGCGACCTGTAACCAATAGCCCAGTCTGCACTTGCATCATAAAGTCACTTGGTGTTTCACCCTCGACAATAGTTTGCACTTGGAACTTCTGGCGGCGGCTTTTAATCTCAATAAAACCATCATCACCAACAAGTCCGTCTGGCGAGAAACCTACTGTTGCCCCTCCTACATTATTAGTAATAAAGCCCATTTCTTTAACAGGCTCGTAGGTTGCGCTATATAAGTCACGGGCTTTAATCTCATCATATTGACCTCTCAGCATATCGTCATTGATATAATGCGGTTCAACATAGCCTGTAATCCGCTGGGCTAGCAACTCATATACATGAGAGCGTGTCTTGTCATTGTTAGCAACCTTAAGCGTTGGCGTTAAAATATACTTCATCTCGGAGGCGGTAAGAAGCCCGCAACGGACTTGCAGCCAATCCTCACTGCCCTGTTCAATATCTTCGTAATAATTTATCATGTTAGCCTTGTTTTTGTTGTTGACATGCTTCAACTTAACGAATATGTTTTTAGCTGTCAACAACAAAAAGGAAAATAAAATGAAAAAACTGAAAGAAATAAGATTAGAGGCGGGTTACACAATCCATCAAGTGGCAGAGTATAGCGGTGTGGCGGCTGGGCTTATAAGCGAGATTGAGCGGGGGTTAGCGGATAACTTAAAGTTCACAACAGTAGAAAAGTTAAGCAACTTATTCCACGGATACCGTGACGACATTCATAAGCAATTTGGAAGGCTACCACGTGACATATTCTTTCAATTAGTTGATAGCGATATTCAATTCGACGAACTACGTACAATATTAAATCAAGCTGGAGTGTAATAATGTCATTAATCCCTGAGAAGAACGGAATACCTTTAATAAAGTGGTCTGAGTATATGCACCGCCTCCCTACCGAGGAGGAGTTAGGACGCTGGGCTATTGAATATCCCGACTCAGGTGTTGGGCTGGTCTGCGGTGAGGTGTCGGGGATTGTTGGTCTTGATATTGACAGCGATGAAGAGGAGGCGTTTATTATGCGCTTTATTCCTAATGCTGAGAATATGAGAGCTAAACGTGGAAGTAAGGGGCGCACCATTTTCTTTAAATATAATGGTGAAGCTTCTAAATCATGGAAGAAAGAAGGTAAAGTTGTTTGCGAATTGTTAAGCGATAAACGCAAGACAACAATACCGCCTAGTATACACCGCACATCAGGCAAGCGCTATATATGGATTAACGAAGGCGCACCCCTTGAAGAACTGCCCGCTGCCCTACTTAGCGGACTTGATGCATTATACCCGCAACCAAAGCGCGAGATAGTTAAATATCCGATTATGGCTGATTATGACCGCTCTACGCTAGAAGACGCTCAGAACATGCTGCAACACCTAGATAGCGATTGCACCCGCGAAGAGTGGTTGTGTGTAGGGATGGGCTTGCGTGATGAATACGGCGACGCAGCGTTCGGATTATGGGATGACTGGAGTGCAGGGAGTAGCAAATACAAGCAGCGTGAGATGAACGCTATATGGCGCAGCTTCAACGGCTCAGGCTACACAATAGCTACTGTGGTGTATCTGGCACAGCAAGCGGGTTATATCAGGCAGTACGAGAACGCCCAACCGATAGCAGCGGCAACCGTGGACTTATCAACTGCAACTAAAGCTGAGCTTGAAGAGCGCAAGAAGCTAGTGGCGCATGGTCTGGTGGGCGAGATAGCCGACTGGATTACTGAAACAGCAACACGCCCGCAGCCACAGCTTGCACTAGGCGCGGCTCTGTCATTCGTTGGTATGGTCAAGGGGCATAAGTACGAAACAGTTACGCAACTACGCAGCAATATCTATACGATGAACATAGCACCCTCTGGTGGTGGTAAGGACGATCCGCTTAAGGCGCTGGACATGCTGGCAGAAGCTACAGGCTTAGAAAACCACCTACTAGCTGAACCAACTGCGGGAACGTCATTGCTTCGAGGCTTGAAGGACGATGCGCAACGTGTAGGACTATGGGCTATTGATGAGTTCGGACGCTACTTGTCGCACGTAACAAACAAAAACAGCGGCGGCTATCAGAAAGAGATTATCGACTATCTCATAAAGATGTTCGGACGTGCTAGCGGCACGATGCTAGGCAAGAAATACGCTAACGAGAAGCTAAACCCTAGAATTAACATAGTTAACCCGCATTTGTGTGTCATTGGCGCATCAGTTAAGGAGCATATCATCGACAACTGCACGAGCAAGGACGCCATTGACGGCTTCCTTAACCGCTGGGTGTTGTTTGAAAGCACAGACAGACCTCGCATGAAGATAGGCAAGAAGCGTGTTGCAGTACCTCAAAGCATCATAAAGCAGGTGCAGAAGATGATAGACGACAACCCTAACGGCATCTATCCGATTGAGGACGAGCAAAAGCCAATTGTGAATGAGGTTCGTTATACACCTGAAGCATGGGCAATGGTGCAGCAATATCAAGAGGATGTCGAGGACTTAATCGACCGCAGCAGTCCAGTATTGCAAGCGCTATATACTCGAACCTATGAGCATACTACTAAATTAGCTCTTATCTTGTCCGACAACGAGTTTATTAGGGTTGAGGACGTTACCCTAGCGGTTGAGATAGTAACCGAATCTAACAAGCTTATTGTGGATTTAACGGGGCTTATATCTGATAACGAGCAAGAAAAGATGGTGAACAAGGTATTGCAGATAGTAAAAGCGCATAAAGGCATCAAGCACGCTGACTTAATCAGGCGCTCTAAATTCTTGAATGCAAAAGCGCGTACCGAAATCTTGAACGACCTCGTGCAGTCTGGCGAGATTATAGCAGAAAAGAGCGGAAAAACGTATATCTACACGTGAAACCGCTTTTCTACTCATGTTCTTAGCAAGGGTGGCTGTGGGTTACAGGGCAACATGAGTAGATGAGTAGGGGGGGTCTTATATAGATAATAGAAAAATTAGGTGTTGGGGGCTGCTCATGTTACTCATCATTGTTATCTATATAGTATATACCCCCTTTTTTTTTTATATATAATAAGGACTTAGCTTTTATTTTTCTTTCTCCCAACGTGAAACGAACATGAGTGAACGTGAGCAAAACTAATGTTGTACAGGGTCATAAAAACATTTGACAAGTTGTTTTATTTAATGTAAATCTTTACTCAGTAACAAAAGGAGAGTGATTATGATTAAAATAGAAAAAAATATTTCAATAGAAAGAAGTGGTTATTCTAAGCGAGGAGAATTAACCGAGTTGTTTAATAAGATGGATGTGGGGGATAGTTTTGTTTACCCTCTTGAAAGACGCAATACTGTTTGCACAAGAGCCAAGCAAATCGGATTTAGCTGCACTACTCGCAAAATCTCATCAACGGAAGTTAGAGTATGGCGGACTGAGTAATAATTTATCAACAAGAACTAATGGAGAATGAGAATGACAGAAAACGCAACAGACGTGTGGCTTAAGACTATCAATAATGTTGACATAAGGGGTAAATTGTCGAGGTTTAAGGAGTTGTCTTTGCTGTCCATAGATAAAGGAATCGACTTCAGATACTGCGAGCCAGCTATATTTTCAGATGAATATATAAACGACAAGACGGCTCAATACGTTCCAAAAACAAAAAGTATTGTTGATGTTTTGAGGTTGGGTCTTGAGGCGATGGATATTTACCGCAGAGGAGTGAAGCATATGTTAGCGGAGTACCAGATGCTTCTAGAAGAAAATGAAGCGCTTAAAATACAATTAGCAGAGCAAGGAGAATAACAAATGAAAACAATAGCAACAGAATTATTAATTTGCCTACCCGTGTTTGTAGCGGTGATGGCTTGTGTATTGGTGGGGGCGTGATGGGATTTCATAGTTTGCACGCAAGCGAAGTTGGTTTATTTATAGATGAGTTAAAGACCAAGGGCTTTAAGAGAAAAGCAGCGGGGCAATGGGAATTGCATAGGTTGGAGCATGAGGAAAAGGGGAAAGTGGTAATTTACAGCAAGAAGACTGGCAACCCATTTCCAAAGCTCAATGACAATGGCTATAAGTTATTTCAAGAGCTTAGGGCGGGGGCGTGATGTTAGAAAGACCTATTGCGCCTGCGAAAGAAACCCTTCGCCTTGGCTTAGAAAAAGAAATGACTTATGTGGAATTGCTGAGTCAGCTTAAAAGCTTTGCAAATTCTTTAGGGCAGTCCGTTGATAAAGTAACCTTGTCTGTGGATGAGCATTGGAATGGCTATGAGGATTGCGAAGTGTCTTTTGAAGCTTTGTGCCCTGAAAGTGATGATTCGTTTGCCGCTCGTGTAAAGTTATATGAGCAAGAGCTTAAGGGCTTTGAAGTTGAAAGTGAAGCCAAGTGGCAGAAATTCAAAGCCGCGCGAGAAGCAGCGGATGAGGTTAATAGGATAAAAAGATTGGGCGAAATTGACTCAGTGGTGCAGGGGCTTTTGGACGAAAAGCAAGAATTGAAAGATAAGCTAAAAGGAGAATGATATTTAATGTGCTTGCGGAGTCATGAATCCGAACGGGGGGCATCACCCTTTAAGCAGGTGAGAAACGAGAACTTATAGCCTCTAATCCTGCCAAGCACATTAAGTACCATGATAACAATGAAGGAATGATATGACGAGAGGTGACAGAGTAGAGGCGCAACGAATATTGTTTATGGATTGGGCAGGCAACGCTGGATTTATGAATCATTCCATAAATGACAACGGGGGTTTTGCTAATGACAAGATGCAAATTATGTTCGGTAGTTGGTTAGCAGCCATTGAAGAATATGAAAAGGGGCTGCCTAGTGTTGAGGAGATAGAGAAAGTTATAATCCATTACCCGAATCACACTGAGTTTTATACAGCCCAGCAAATCCACAAACTAATACGAGGAAGGATATGATTTATTATAACAATTTTACAAACTGGGAAGATGTAGTCAATGAGTTCTATGAAGTGTATGCGGAATGCCCAGAGCCAGACGAGGTTATTTTAGCTGATTATCGTTACGAATCTTACGAAGGTGATGCGTGGATAGTTTATCGCAATGGTGAGAAATATTACAGCATCGATGCGGGGCATTGCTCGTGCTATGGCTTGGAAGGTCAGTTTGACCCAGAGGAATATGACACTAAGGATTTGTTTATTGCTTGTTTAGAAAAACGCAAAGGTGGGTGGTGTTGTGGTGTTGTGAAAGAGCGTATAGACGAAGTCTTGAATAAACTAACCCAACCAACCCAGAGCGAGGATATATGAAGCTAGAAGTCGGAAAGGAATACCGCTCGCGGAATGGGGAGAGGGTGAGGATTGATGATGAGGATTCTCATCCGCTATATCCTTTTAGTGATGCAAATGGGCGATGCTATGCGTCAAATGGAGAGCGCTGCGTCGGAAAACACGACCTAATAAGCGAATGGAACGAGGATAAGTGGGGGAGGGGATTTATTATTAATTTAGCATTAAGGCAACTTGGCGCAATAACAAAAGAGGGAACTATGACAACTGAAACAGAAATAAAGAAACTACGTGAGCAGCTAGAAAGATTGGAAGCAGTCCATGCCGCCGAGAAGAAAGGCGGTGCGTATGTGCCAGAGTTGGGTGACGAGTATTCGTTTATATGTTCTGGTGGTATTGCAAGGACGGTTATTTGGGGCGATGATGAAATGGATAATCTACGCCTAGCCATCGGCAACATATACCGCACACGAGAAGAAGCAGAGCAGGTTGTAACTAACCGCAAGATTCACCGCTTCTTGCAGGAGCAGACGGACTTTGTGGCTGATTGGAGTGATAGCGGACAGGGGAAGTGCTGTCTAATATACATCCATAATTTAAACAGATTTAATTATAGCAAGTGGAGTGCGACCTCTCAAGGTGCGCAAGTATATTTCGCTAATTACAAAGAACTAGAAACAGCACGTGACGCAGCTATTGAGAAGTTTGGACGTGATAATGTGGTGAGCTATGCAACTGTGGGGGTGATGTGATGAAAAAACCAACTAAAGCAGAATTGTGCCAGAAGGCCGGGGAATTGAGGGTTACCTTAGATTGGTATCAGCAGGAGCTTTATTTATTTAGCGAAAAATTAAGTAAAGCGGACGCTAAGAGCTACAAACTTGAAAAAACAATCCAGCGCCTGTGGGTCTTTATCTTATGCGCGATGGTATTGGAGGTGATAACATGGATGATTTAGAGAGGCAAATAGACCAGCTAGCTAATTTTATAATGGCAGATGTTGATGGTGAGCCTTGTAAAAACGAAGGTGCGGTAGAGTGTGCTATTCGCATAATCAAACACCAGCAAGCGCGCGTTAAGGAGCTTGAAGGGGCTTTGGGTGGAGTCATTGATGATTTACATAGGCGTTCTTTTGAGGTTGATTCCGATGGTGTTAAGATTCTTAATATAAGTAATGGTGTTCTAAGCAAGGCCAAAACCGCCCTCAACACACAAACAAAGGAGTAAAACAATGACAGATAAACCAAAGATAAACCACGCACCACCTAACCATCCACATGATGCGCTAGGGATAGCCTATGCGGCTGAACGTGCTGAATATACTGAAGCTGTTACGCGTATGCTTAGCGGTGAGTGTGAGTGCTGTAATGAATTTATGTGTAGAGTGGGGGCGTGATGACAAAAGATACTATCGTAATTATTCAATTTATTGTATGCTTATTGCTATTAGGTTTAGCAGGGCTAGGATGGGAAAAACTATGGTCTTGACAATACACAGGGATGTAGTGTAGAATAATGTAAACAACATTAAATACTTTTATGGCAAGAGATGGTAGCGTTAGCGGTGGAAGGCCAAAAGGCT
>JALZUP010000063.1 GCA_023301505.1 Robiginitomaculum sp. | reverse complement strand
GCTTACTCATACAACGCCAGACGCAACGGCGCTGCATCAAACTTTGCGCGATTTAAAAGAGCGCGGCGTCACCCATTGCGGCATGGAGGCCTCTTCTCATGGGCTTGATCAAAACCGCTTAGATGCTGTGCGCCTATCCGTGGTTGGGTTTACAAATTTAACGCAAGACCATTTTGACTATCACGGCACGGCGGAGAATTATTTTAAAGCCAAGGCGCGTTTGTTCAAAGAGCTAGCCCCGCGCGCAATTCCCGCCATCATTAATATTGACGGCGATTATGGCCCAAAATTAGTGACCATAGCCAAATCGCGCGGTCTTAATATCATCACAACGGGCCATAATGAGGCGGCTGATCTGCGGATTAAATCGGCCATGCCCAATGGTCAGGGCCAAGCTTTAATCCTGCTATGGCAAGGCAAGGCCTATCAGGTGGATTTGCCGCTGGCTGGAGCTTACCAAGCGCAAAATGTTGCCAGCGCTGCAGCGATGGCGATTTCTACGGGCGTTGCTCCTGATGTTGCCTTTACGGCCTTAGCGCAGCTTAAAGGCGTGACGGGGCGCATGGAAAAAATAGGCGAAACTGAGACGCGCGCGCCTATTTATGTTGATTTTGCCCATACGCCAGACGGTCTTAAATCTGTGCTTAAAAGCCTCGCCCCGCATGTGACGGGGCGCATTGTTCTTGTCTTTGGTTGCGGCGGAGATCGTGATCCAGATAAGCGAAAAAAAATGGGCGTTATAGCCGCCATTCATGCCGATGAAATCATCGTGACTGACGATAATCCTCGCAGCGAAAATCCCGCATCTATTCGCGCTGCTGTGCTTGAGGGATGTCCAGATGCAAGCGAAATTGGTGATCGCCGTAGCGCGATTGCGCGCGGGATTGAACTTTTGCGCGCAGGCGATGCGCTTGTCATAGCGGGTAAGGGCCATGAGAGCGGGCAGATTGTCGGCGATAAAATTCTTCCTTTCAATGATGCGGATGTTGCGGCCAAGGAGCTTATCAAGCTCAGCTCACCCAAATCCCAAATGGCTGATAGCCGATATCTTTGGAGCGCCGAGCAGCTCGCCCAAGCCACAGGCGGGGCTTTGGTTGGTGAGTGGGCAGGGGTGAGCGGTCTGTCTATTGATACGCGCTCGGTCAAAGAGGGCGAGCTATTTATCCCGCTCAAAGATCAACGCGATGGCCATGACTTCATCCCGATGGCTGTTGAAAAAGGGGCGGTGGTTTTAAGCGAGCACGATATAGCTATTGTGCCTGCGCTTAAGGTTGATGAGAGTTTGCAGGCGCTGCGTGATATGGCGCGCCACAGGATCAAATCAAACCAAGCGCTCCGCATTGCCATTACGGGCAGTGTTGGCAAAACATCGGTTAAAGAGGCGGCCGCTTTGGCGCTATCTGCGTCAGGGAAAACGCATAAATCTTTGCGCTCTTTTAACAATCATTGGGGCGTGCCGCTGACGATGGCCCTTATGCCGCAAGAGACTGAATTTGGCGTTTTTGAAACAGGGATGAACCATGCGGGGGAGCTAGCGGATTTGTCCACGCTTTTGCAGCCGCATATTGCTGTCATAACTAAAATCGCGCCCGCTCATTTAGCCCATTTTGAGAATATTGACGCCATAGCTGAAGCTAAAATGGAGATTTTTGACGGCCTGTCTGAGGATGGCGGGCCGGCTATTGGCATTTTGAATGCGGATGATCCTTATTGCGGAAAATTTGTTGACCACCTTAGTCAATTTGGCCGCGAGGCTATTATTGTGGGCCAGACACGCGGCAATGTCATTTACAATCCCGTTGATGGCGGTGTGGATATTAATTGCTCGGATTATAAAGGCCGTAAGGGCTTTCATGGCTTTATTGCCTTGCAATTGACGGGCGAGCATCATGCCTTTAACGCCGCGATTGTTATGGCTATCGCTTTGGCGGCAGGCGCGGACCTTAAAAAGGCCGCCCGCGCTTTAGAACGTCTTGCGCCCGTTAAGGGCCGCGGAAATATGGCTTTGGTCACGCTAAATGAGAAACGCTTTTGCGTGATTGATGAGACTTATAACGCCAATCCTGAATCTATGCGCGCTGCCATTGCGGCGGCGGGGCGGGCTAAGTTATCCGAAACACTTGAGGGCGCGGCGCGCAAAATAGCTGTGCTGGGGGATATGTTGGAGCTCGGCGAGCAAGCAGAAAGCTTGCATGCGGGCCTTGCAGACATCTTGCAAAATAATGGATTTGATCAGGTCATCACTGTTGGCGAGCATATGCAGGCGCTCCACAAAGCTCTGCCAGATCATATGCGCGGCGCTCATTTGGGCGTATCAGATGAGGTCGTGCAGGCCTTAGCGGCGCAGGTTCAAACTGACGACATCGTCTTGCTTAAGGCTTCAAATTCTATGGGGCTTGGCGGTGTTGTCAAAACGCTCAAAAACTCACCCGAGAATAAACGAAATAAGGAACTGACTTAATGCTCTATCACTGGTTAGCAGAACATGGCGATAAATATCAGGTTTTAAACCTGTTTAATTATATCACGTTCCGCGTTGGCGGCGCTGTTATGACGTCTATGTTGATAGCGTTTATTTTTGGCCCGCGCCTGATTAATGTGCTGCGCGCCAAGCAAGGCAAGGGGCAGCCAATTCGCGAAGACGGCCCTGAGGGTCACATCATTAAAAAGGCAGGTACGCCGACCATGGGCGGGCTACTTATTTTAGTCTCTATGGTGGTGTCTTGTTTGCTTTGGGGTGATTTATCTAATGCTTATCTTTGGGTCGTGCTTTTGGTCACGATTGGCTATGGCGCTATTGGCTTTGTCGATGATTATATGAAAGTGTCAAAGCAAAACCCCAAGGGGTTGAATGGCAAAATAAAATTGGTGGCGGAATTTGTAATTGCGGCAATCGCGGTTTGGGTGTGCGTGAACGCGTCACAATCAACGCAACCAGGTTTTGCGACAGGGCTAACATTTCCATTCTTCAAAGATTTATTTCTAAACCTTGGCATATTTTATATTCCCTTTGGATGTCTGGTTATTGTTGGGGCGTCTAACGCCGTTAATTTGACTGACGGACTGGACGGGCTCGCTATCGTGCCTGTGATGATTGCGGCGGCGAGTTTTTCGGCAATTGCTTATCTGGTCGGCAATGCCATTTATGCGCAATATCTGGGCATTCCTTTTGTGCGCGGTAGCGGCGAAATCGTTATTGTGCTGGGCGCGCTTATGGGCGCAGGGTTAGGCTTTCTATGGTATAATGCCCCGCCAGCAATGGTCTTTATGGGCGATACGGGATCATTAGCTCTTGGCGGAGCGCTGGGCAGCGCGGCTGTGGCGGTAAAACATGAAATTGTTTTGGCCATTATTGGCGGGCTTTTTGTGCTCGAAGCCGTCAGCGTAATTGTGCAAGTCGCCTCATTTAAACTTACGGGGAAACGCGTTTTTCGCATGGCCCCGATACATCACCATTTTGAGAAAAAGGGCTGGCAGGAGCCAACCATCGTGATCCGTTTTTGGATTATTGCGGTGATCCTTGCCCTCATTGGATTGTCCACATTGAAGTTGCGATAGGGAAGTTAAGGGAAGAAGATGATCAAGGCGGAAAGCTTTAAGGGGCAAAATATAGCTGTGTTCGGCATGGGGCGAACGGGCATATCTGCGTGCAAATCTTTACGCGCGGGCGGGGCCAATGTGTTTGCGTGGGATGATTTGCAAGCCAGCCGTGATGGAGCCGAAGCTGCTGGCGTCAAATTGACGGATTTGACGGCGAATGATTGGAGCAAATTTGACGCTCTTGTCCTCTCGCCCGGCATTGCGCATGATTTACCCAAAGCTCATTGGAGCGCGCAGCGCGCGCGCGAGGCGGGAATTCCGATCATTTGTGATATTGAAATTTTTGCCCGCGAAGTTGAAGCCCGCGCGCAGGATCGCCGCCCTAAAATCATTGCGATTACAGGCACAAATGGGAAATCTACAACGACGGCCTTAATTGCGCATATATTGACCGAATGCGGGCGAGATGCGCAGATGGGCGGCAATATTGGCCGCGGCGTACTTGATTTGGATAAAATGCATTCTGGTACGCATTATGTGCTCGAGCTCTCCTCCTATCAGCTTGAGCGCACAGAGAGCCTTCGGGCCAATGCGGCTATATTTCTTAATCTCACGCCAGACCATCTTGACCGTCATGGCGATATGGCAGGCTATGAAGCCGCCAAAAAACGTATCTTTAATAATCAAACATCTGGTGATGCTGTTATCATTGGTGTGGACGGCCCGCATGGCAAACGCATTGCGTCTGAATTGATTGCTGCGAATGGCCGCCGTATTGTGCCAATCTCTGGCCGCCGCTCTTTGGGGCGCGGGGTTAGCGTGATTAAGGGCAAACTTTATTGCGCGATGAACCGCACCGTCGATATGATTTGCGATTTAAATAAAGCAAAAGCGCTGGAGGGTGAGCATAATTGGCAAAATGCGGCCGCGGCCTATGCTGCTGTGCGCTCGCTTGATCTTGACCCGAAAGCTATAGGCAAGGCTATTTTGTCTTTTCCGGGTTTGGCTCACCGTATGGAAAATATTGGGCAAGTCGGGCGGCTACGCTATATCAATGATAGCAAAGCGACGAATGCGGATGCCGCCATGCAGGCGCTCAAGGCCTATGACAATATTTATTGGATTGCAGGCGGTGTGGCCAAAGATGGCGGTATTGCGCCGCTCGTCCCGTATTTTGGCGGGATTAGCCGCGCCTATCTGATTGGCGAGTCGGCAGATAACTTCCAAGCTGTCCTACATAAAAACAAAGTGCCGTCCAAAGTTTGCGGCGATCTTGAGCGGGCCGTTATTTGCGCCACGCGCGATGCTTTATCTAGCAAGAGCGATAATCCGCTGATTTTGCTCTCGCCAGCCTGTGCGAGCTTCGATCAATTCAAAAACTTTGAAATTCGCGGTGATGCCTTTCGGGAAATTGCGACTCGCATCATAGATTTATTTGAAGCAGAAAAAGCAAAAGGAAATGCTGCTTAATTATGGCCATGCTCCTCTCCGCAGAACGCTCTAATCGCGCGCTCATTTTTGAGTGGTGGCGCAGCGTGGACCGCGTCATGATCACGATATTTTTGACGTTGATTATGGCAGGCTTAATTCTATCCCTTGCGGCTAGCCCGCCTGCCTCTGCAAGGCTGGGATATGAAAATCCATTTTTCTTTTTTGGTAGGCACGTATTTTTTGTGAGCGCGGGCATAGGCGGAGCTTTCATTGTCTCGTTGATGAGTCCAAAAAATGCGCGGCGTATTGGCGTTTTGTCTCTCTTGGGAGCCATGATTTTGATGTGCGCTGTCTTGATGGTTGGATATGAAGTGAAGGGCGCGACCCGATGGCTACGCTTTCTGGGCTTTTCGCTACAGCCGAGTGAATTTGCCAAGCCGGGCTTTATTGTGTTTAGCGCGTGGATGTTTGCTCACCGTAAAAAAGATTTAAAATTTCCGGGCTTAGTGTTCGTTTTAGTGACATATTTTACTTTAATTGCTCTGCTCATTCGTCAGCCTGATTTTGGGCAGTCCTTTTTATTGACCCTATGTTTTGGCGCTGTCTTCTTCTTTGCAGGGCTGTCGCTGGGCTGGATGTTAATTATGGCTTCATTATCAGCCTTTGCAGCCTTTTCAGCTTATATGTTTATGCCCCATGTGAATGACCGCATTAATCGGTTCATGAACCCTGATGGCTCCGATACTTATCAAACAGATAAGGCGCTTGAGGCCATTTCAAATGGCGGGTTTTTTGGGCGTGGCCCCGGTGAGGGCAAAGTCAAAGACCAGCTCCCTGACGCGCATACGGATTTCATTTTCGCGGTCGCAGTTGAAGAGTTCGGCTTTTTTATCTCCTTTATTTTGATTGTATTAATTGCCTGCCTTGTTGGCCAAGCCTTTCGCAAAGCTTTGCGCATTAATGATCATTTTAGTCAGCTTGCTGTCGCAGGTCTGGCAACCATGATTGGCGTGCAGGCCATTATCAATTTAGCCGTGAATTTGAACATGCTTCCGCCCAAAGGCATGACGCTACCTTTCATATCTTATGGCGGTTCATCCATGCTGGCCCTGTGTTTTTCTGTCGGGCTTATTTTAGCCTTTACGCGAACGCGCCCCGGCGCTTATGGCTACGGAGCTATGCGGTGAGGCTCTTGCAATGAAGGCGCTATTGGCGGCGGGCGGTACAGGCGGGCATATGTTTCCAGCCCAAGCTTTGGCAGAGCAGCTTAGCCAAGAGGGCTGGCAGATTGCTATGGTGACGGATATGCGCGGCAAAAAACATGCAGGGCGCATTCCCGCCGATCCTATTTTTGATGTTCAGGCGGCGTCTATAAGCCCGCGAAAGCCTCATAAAATTCCCAGCGGGATTATCAAATTAATCCGCGGCGTGGGACAGGCCAAAGATTTTATCAAAGACTGGCAGCCAGATGTCGTCATTGGGTTTGGCGGCTATCCCGCTTTTCCAGCTCTGCGCGCCGCGCAAAGCCTTGGCGTGCCAACAGTGCTGCATGAGCAAAATGCGGTGCTGGGGCGGGTCAATCGTGTTTTTGCAAAAAAGGCCATGATTGTCGCCAGCGGCTTTGATGTGTTGCAGCGCTTGCCAAATGGCGCGAAATGGGAGGCTATTGGCAATCCTTTGCGCGCTGTGGTGACGGATGCGGCCGAGCGGGACTATCGCCCGCCAGAAACTGAGGGCGCGATTAACCTGCTGGTTGTGGGCGGCAGTCTTGGAAGCTCCATCGTCTCTACGGTCACGGCGAAGGCGGTCATGGCCTTGCCGCCAGCGCTACGCAGCCGTCTTAATATTGTTCAACAAACGCGCGCCGCCGATATGGACAGCGTATCGCGCCAATATGAAGAGGCAGGAATTACGGCTAATTGCGCGCCGTTTTTTGACAATATTGAAACCCATTTAGCCCGCGCCCATTTCATTATAGCGCGAGCGGGCGCGTCCAGCGTGTCCGAAATTGCATTGATGGGATTGCCAAGTTTGCTTGTGCCATTGGCGATTGCCATGGATGATCATCAAAGGATCAATGCCCATAGCCTTAATTGCGCGCAAAAAAAACGCAATGCCGCCGATATTTTGCCCGAAAGTGAGTTTACCCCAGAGACTGTGAAAAATATCCTCTGGGAGAGACTAAATGATTCGACCTATCTCGCCGCTGCCTCTAAGGCTGCCCGCGCCGCCGCCAAACCCGATGCCACAAACCGATTGGCAGATTTGGTCAAAAGTGCTGTCAGAACCGCATAGGGCGCGTTATAGGGCGGATTTGAGACCCGACAATAAAGAAGAGCTTACTAATATGTCACCTGCTGCTATTTCTGCCGCCCAGTCCATTGCCGATTCAGGTATGCCTTTTGAGACGGGGCCAATTCATTTTGTAGGTATTGGCGGTATTGGCATGAGCGGTATTGCCGAAGTCATGCTCAATCTGGGCTATGTGGTGCAAGGCTCAGATATGCGCGAAAATTCCAATGTGGAGCGCCTGCGCAAACTTGGCGCGCAAATCTATATTGGGCAAAAGGCAGAGCAAGTTCACGGGGCAGGCGCGATTGTTATGTCCTCGGCAATTAAGGCCGATAATCCCGAATTGGTCGAAGCGCGCGCCAAGCAAATCCCTGTCGTGCGCCGCGCCGAAATGCTGGCTGAATTGATGCGTCTTAAATGGGCGATTGCTGTGGGCGGGACACATGGCAAGACAACGACGACCACGATGATTGCAGCGCTTATGGAGGGCGGCGGGTTTGACCCGACTGTGATTAATGGCGGCATTATCAATGCTTATGGCTCTAACGCCAAATTGGGCGGTAGCAAATGGATGGTCGTTGAAGCCGATGAGAGTGATGGCTCTTTTTTAAAGCTGTTTCCAACCATCGCCGTTGTCACCAATATCGACCCCGAACATATGGAACATTATGGCGAGTTTGATGTCTTGCGCGCCGCCTTTGATACATTTGTCGAGAATTTGCCGTTTTACGGTTTTGCTGTGCTATGTGTAGATCACCCAGAGGTGCAGGCTTTGGTCGGGCGTATTACGGATCGCCGCCTCATTACATATGGCTTTAATCCTCAAGCGGATATTTGCGCTCAGAACCTACGCGCGCAAGCGGGCGGGACAAAGTTTGATGTGTTGTTTCGGGCGAGAGACGGAGAAACTGCGCTTTGGACGGATTTGTTCCTGCCTATGGCGGGCAAGCATAATACGCAAAATGTGCTCTCCGCTATTGCTGTGGTGAAAGAGCTGGGCGCGAGCGAGCAGCAAGTGCGCGATGGCTTAGCTAGCTTTGGCGGGGTCAAGCGCCGCTTTACTCATATAGGCACGTGGAATGATGTGCAGATTATTGATGATTATGGCCATCACCCTGTCGAGATCGAAGCCGTCTTGCAAGCCGCGCGCGAAGTCACAACGGGCAAAGTCCATGCCGTTGTGCAGCCGCATCGCTATAGCCGTCTTAATGATTTGTTCGAAGATTTTTGCACCTGTTTTAATGAGGCAGATGGCGTTTATGTTGCGCCTGTTTATAGCTGCGGGGAGACGCCGATTGAGGGCGCAGACCGTGATGGCTTGGTTGCGGGTCTGCGCGCGCATGGTCACCGCAATGTCAATGCTGTCACGCGCGAAAGTTTGGCTGAAAAACTGATTATCCATATTGAGCCGGGCGATACAATTGTCTGTCTTGGGGCGGGCGATATAACTTACTGGGCGGCAGAATTGCCAGACAGCCTCGCGCAGGCAGGCTAGTGAGTAGCGCGCTAAAGTCCCGCCTGCCGCAGCCGCGCGGCAAGCTCTCTTTTGATGTTGCGCTGGCGCCTTATACATGGCTGCGCGTGGGCGGGCCCGCCGAAGCCTTTTTCATTCCAGCCGACGAAGCTGACCTTGCTCTATTTTTATCGCAAACGCCGGAAGATATTCCCGTGCAAATATTGGGCGTCGCCTCCAATACATTGGTGCGCGATGGCGGCGTGCCGGGCGTGACTGTGCGCCTTGGGCCAAGCTTTGCTAAAGTCAAGGCTATGGGAGATAACCGCATTCAGGCAGGCGCGGCAGCGCTGGACCGCACGGTTGCCAAAAAGGCGGCTGAGGCAGGGATTGCTGGATTAGAATTTTACGCAGGCATTCCTGGCTCTATTGGCGGTGCTTTGCGCATGAATGCAGGATGTTACGGCGGAGAGACGAAAGATATTTTGGTGCAAGCGACGGCGCTGGATAGGCGCGGTCGCCGCCAGATTATGCCCCTCGCTGAATTTGGCTATGGCTATCGCCATTGCAGCGCGCCAGAAGATTTATTTTTTGTCGACGCCTTATTTGAAGGCCGCCCCGATGGGTCTGAGGCTATCACAGCGCGTATGGACGAGATCACAGCCCGCCGAGAGCAAAGCCAACCTATTCGTGAAAAGACAGGCGGCAGCACATTTAAAAACCCTGACCAAGAGCAATCAGGCGGGCGCGGGGCGTGGCAAGTCATTGATGC
>JALZUP010000062.1 GCA_023301505.1 Robiginitomaculum sp. | reverse complement strand
ATCTCAGCAGGCGCAAGTGATCAAACGAGTCGTGATGATTACAATCTAATGAAACGAGGTGATTGGCGTTTGTTCGATGACACAACATTGATGGCGTTCTCCGATTTGGACGGTGCCGCGATCATTGTCAACCAGAACACAGTGAGCCCTGTCTAATGCCTGTCATATTGCAGCGCGGCGGGTTTGGCGGTGACGCTTCGGGCCCTGATAATGTGGCTCGGCAAGCTGCGAATGATGCTATCGCTAAAGCAAATGCGAATGAGGTAACAGCATCGACTAGATCATACGGACCTTACCTTTCGCAGACATCGATACGTGCTCGTGATATTGGCATTATAGAGTCCGGTGATAATCCACGACAGAAAATAATCGAGGCTAATGCACTGCTGACTCAGTTGGTTACAGATCACGGCGGCGTCGATATTAGATTCGACAGCGGTTCAGAATTTGAGTGGACATCGCGGCTGGATTTGCCTGACGGCATAAACCTGCTAGCACAAGGTGATGTGACCTTTAACTTGCAAGCCGCCGCTGACCGCATGTTACGAACACAAGGCAAGTCATCTATCAATGGCGAGTTTATTTTTGATATCAACGGCGAGATTTTAACGGCCACTGTTGAGTCGCAAAATGATTCACAACTTTGCATAGAGGGCGCTAGATTTATATCGACAGGCAACGACAAGTCAGTACAGCATGGCGACTGCATTCGATTGGGGCACGGAAAAGCTTTTGTTAAGGATATTGTTGGCACTGGCGTAGGTACGTTGGTTAATCATCGTGGCGATAGCCTGACTCAGAATGCTGATGGCTCTCGACAAATAAATACACGATTAGATGATCCAGCAACATTAGCGTCAGTTGCTTTTATCAACCACAATTCCAAAAACCTGCACATAGATGACATTACACAGACGCCCTACTCTGATGGAGTTGTAGGCGGCCATTGCATATCATTTGCTGGCATAACAACTAATCAGCCAGTACCTACAATAGAAGGCGCTAGGCTGCGAGGCCTGCACTTGACGGGGCGCGAAGGGGTTGGGTGGACGCAAACAGCGGCCAATGGATCGAGTGGTGACATGGTGGCTATACGCTCTGCAATTGATTGTCTAGTTGATGATTATTATATTGCTGACGGCGGTGAGTTCGGTATCGATGTGGTGCATTCATGCGTTGATGTGACTATTGGCAAAGGGCGCATTCATAGAATGGACGGCTCAGCTATTGTTGTTGGTGGAGTAAACGGCGGCGTGGTTACTGGCACGACTGTGCTAGGGCTGCACGCTATTGACTGCGGGTTAGATGCAGCGGGAGCATTAGATACAAATGATGCGCTTGGGTTTTCATCTATCAGTGCAATACGAGTATTGAATGCTGATAAATCTACAATCAAGGGGTGTACTGTTGAAGGAGCTAATGGAGCAGGTTTGTACATAAGTAACAGTACTGCATCACCAGTAACACGACTGGAGCATAATTCGAACAGCTACACCGGCAATGGAACTCAGTTACTAGGGCGTGATCCTGTTTGGTCCGGGCAAGTACCCGCATTCAGCTGGGACGGGGCGGAGCTGACATACAACCCCACAACAAGCACGTTGCCGCAGCCGTGGACAGGGGTAGGGAACGGCATCCCGTCGATTAGTGGCAGCGGTGGACTACATGCCTACGCTCTAAACAGGAGCATTGGGTGGAATGTAGTTAGTGAGGGTGTTGTTAGCGTCAACCGAAATTCCGCTAAAACTCTTGCATATTCAGGTGGTACGTACTCAAGCGTGGTTAATGGCTACCCCGAAACAACTACAGTACCAGCTCAAGAAGCTCTTACGTTTCAGCATATCGATTCTACTGGCAACAAAACAACTGAAACTACAGAGCTTGATAATGCAAATACAGAAGAGTCACTGGGGATAATTGCAGGCGCAAGTAACAATGCGCAAAGAATGAGGTTGTATTTAGACCCTGTACGTAATCTGTTCTATGTAACCTACGGCCAAGCGTCTTATAGTTCTGTCACAACCACTGCTGTTTATCAGGGAGAGTACGAGAATCCAATGGTTAGCGATGAACTGGATAAGATGATATTGCTTGGTAGTGTTGTAGTGAATACTTCTTCAGCCAACTTCAATGCAGATAGCGCGGCTCAGTGGCTTAAAGCGTGAAAATAGAAATATATGGCGTGTCTGGTTTAAGAATCTTATTGATTAAGGTACTCTTACCGGCACACCCTTCTTGCGGGGATGGGCAGCTCGGAATATTTATAGCTACCAGCGCGTATAGTTGGTTGCTTGCTCGGCACAGCAGGACAGCCGCAGCACAGTGATCGTCAACAAAGCCACGCTCAGTGAGGTTGTCGGCAAGTCACAGCAGACGATCACAACGTGGCAAAAGAACGGCATGCCGATATTGATCGACGGCACGGCCGGCACTGAAAACCAGTACGACACAACTCAGGTCATCGACTGGCTGGTGGCTCGTGAGCTCAAGAAAATGAGCGAAGGCCAAGAGTCAAAAGGCAAGGATTGGGTGGACTCGGATCAAGAGTTGGGCCGGTTGCGAGCAGCCCAAGCTGACAAAGCTGAGATTGAAGTCGCACTTCTACAGGGTCGAGTGCTTGACGCTGACGATGTCAACTTGGCATTTGGCAAGCTGGACGCTGAGGTCAAGTCATCGTTTTTGTCGATGCCGTCCAGACTGGCGCCCACGCTGATCAAGATAAGATCGGTGAAAGAGATGACACTAGCACTCAAGGCCGATGTGCTCCAGACACTATCTAAGCTATCAGAGTCGGATGAGCCAGCTGTTAACGAATCTCCTAGCAGAGAGACGTAATAACTATCGACCACCGCCTGACCTCCTGGTCAGCGGGTGGGCCGAGGACTACCGGTACCTGTCAAGCGAGGCATCAGCAGAGGCTGGTAAATGGCACAACGCTCGCAACCCGATGCTCGTCGAGCCGATGAACGCGCTCTCACCACAGGACCCATGCGAGCGGGTGGTGTGCAAGTTCAGTAGTCAGGTGGGCAAAACAGAGGTAGGTTTGAACTTTGGTGGCTACGTGATCCATCAAGACCCGGGGCCTATGCTAATCGTGCAGCCGACCAAGATGCCGATGGGTGAAACGTTCGCCAAGGATAGAATCAAGCCGATGCTCCGAGACACGCCAGCACTGGCGAAGATCTTCGAAGGTGTCAACGCCAAAGACTCTGGCAACACTATCTACCACAAGGTGTTCCCAGGTGGCCAGATGACAGTGGCAGGGGCCAACAGTCCGTCGCAGCTGGCGTCGAGACCTATCAGGTATTTGTACTGCGACGAGCTAGACAGATGGGTTTTGACCAAGGAGGGCAACGCGTTGCTACAGGCACGCGCAAGGATGAAGGCGTTCCATAACAGCAAGGAGCTGCTGACGAGCTCACCCTCGTTCGAGAACGTCGGCATTGATTTCGAGTATAGAAAGTGTTTGCAGCATGAATGGCAGCTGCAGTGCCAGCACTGTTCAGCAAAAAACTTTCCGTACTTCCGGCACTTTATATTTGATCGTGACGAGTTTGGGAACGCGACAAACGTGCAATACGTTTGTAAGGATTGCGGCGCTACGCACGACGAGACAGAAGAGGGCTATCTCAAGGCAACGGCTAGTTGGGCAGTGGTTAACGAGGCAGACCCAAAGTACAAAGGCTATTGGGCCAATCAGTTTGGCTCGAGCTTTGTCGCTTGGCGCGACACAGTGCAGGAATTCCTTGACGCTAAGGATGATCCAGAGCGGCTACAGGTAGTTACGAACACCGCATTCGCTGAATGCTGGAAAGGCGCTGGTGAACATCTGGATGCTGACAAGCTTCGCGCTCGTCGTGAAGTGTATCCAATGATCGACGGTGATCTGTTAGTACCCAATCCAGTGCAGCTGTTGTTCCTGGAAGTCGATACGCAGGATACGTGGCTTGATTACGAAGTGATCGGTGTTAACGAATCGATGCAGTCGTGGGGCATTGAGCGTGGACAGCTATACGGCAACACTGACGAGGATGAGGTGTGGGGTCAATTAGAGGATCTGCTTGATCGTCAGTTCCCGACTGAGGACGGACGGGCAATGCCGATATACGCAACGATGATCGACATCAAAGGCCACCGCCAGGACAGGGTGGTGAAGTTTGTACACGAGCATCGATTCATGAGAGTGCATGGCTACGCGGGTCAGGCCTCTGGCGCAAAGGATCAGATCAGTCGCACTAAGAAAAAGATGGAAGACGGAACGCGAAAGAAGATCAACGTGTTCAACGTTCGAACCGATGACTTCAAGCGTCGCGCTATGACCTACATGGCACGTGATGCTCACAAGAAAGGTGCGTGTCACTGGCCAATGGCTGCAGATGAATCAGACATCGCCGGCTACGACCGAGAGCACTTTGAGCAGCTGTGCTCCGAGACCATGGAGGTCTCATTCAGGTCTGGCCAGCAGATCACTAGATTCAAGCAGAAGCGCCCACGCAATGAGGGCTTTGATTTACGGCACATGCTGTATTCGCTGATTCAAATTGCAAAGCCTACTTGGAGCAAGGAGACGCGATCAGGCAAAGCCAAGAGGCGAAAAAAAGAGACGCCCGTAATGATGAAGCCAACTACATCAAGGGTCATTGAAAAAGCCAGCTTCGTTGAGAAGCCAAAGACAAAACGCCGGGCTGGTACCTGGATAACAAGAGGCCGTTAATGTTTACAGTTGAGGAATGTGATGCACAGATCAAGAACATCAAAGAGCAGCTGTTAGCGTCCAATGCTGGTTTTTCGCTTGGCCCTGCTGATGGTGGTGCCAGTCGTAGCGTGCAGCGTAACGACCGAGACAAGCTCAATACCGAGCTATCACTGTGGGCTAGGCGACGAGCAAGAGCCTCTGGTGGAGGTCGCGGATCGTTTCGAACAAAAACCGCGACCTTTGGGCGGCGCTGCTAGATGAACCCGCTTGATAAATTCCTGCTTGCGGTAGCGCCAAAGCAGGCGCTAAGGCGTGCGCAGTATCGGCAGTTGGCAAAAGCCTATGGTGACCCACGCGCTGCGCTTGAAGGTGGGCCACGCGCTAGTACTCGCTCACCGTATGGCCAAAGATCATCGACGCCAGATACCAGAACGGCGCGATCAGCGGAAGCAATACGACATCAGGCCAGATGCCTTGAAGAGACATACGATATAGCAGAGTCGGTTATATCAACGTTCGTTAAAGCAATTATCGGCACTGAGGTTATTTTCGAACCACAGGTGATGTCAGTTGATGGTGTGTTGCATCAAGAATTTAACGATTTACTCAGGCATTACGCAAAGGTCTGGATGCGCCGACCAGAGGTCACGTGGGAGTACGACTATCACGAGGGCTGTCGTCAGCATGTGCGTTCATGGCTCCGTGACGGCGAGGTTTTTCAACAGTACGTTCAAGGGTTCATACCATCGCTGCAGCATGGTAGTGAAATACCGCTCTCGATCGAGCACATCGAGGCCGACTTTTGTCCGATCAATTTCAGTGACCCATCACGCCGAATTGTTCAGGGTATTGAAAAGAACGCATGGGGCCGCGCGGTCAGCTATTGGATGTACAAGCAGTTGCCAGGGGAACTTCAGATCAGCGGTAAACGATCAGGACAGCCAGACAAGCAGGTTCCTCGTGATCGCATGATTCACCAAAAGTGGACCACGCACTTCAGGCAGACGCGAGGCATGTCAATACTGGCGCCCGTGCTCACACGATTTGAGGATATACAGGACATCGAAGAGTCGGAACGTGTCGCAGCAAGGTGTGCAGCTGCCATGGTCGGATTTCGGAAGCGTGGTACCGGTGATGACTGGGAAGACTCAGATGACGAAGATAACGAGCTGAGCTTCGAGCCTGGCATGTTCCACGATCTGGAGCCGGGCGAAGATGTACAGATACATCAATCGCAACGTCCCAACAACGCTCTGATTCCGTTCATGACTGAGCAAATGCGCCGAGTGTCAGGTGGTACCGGTGCTAATGCCTCGTCAATCGCTCGTGATTATTCGGGATCGTACTCATCCCAACGTCAAGAGATGGTCGAGGGTTATGCCGGCTATGGCGTCATGCATGCCGATTGTGTGAACGCCAAGATGTATCCGGACTGGAAAAAGCTGGTAGACACTTTAGTGACATCACGAATTATTGACATTCCACCTGATGTGGTTATTGAGACATTGCACGACGTTGACATACCACGGCCAGCGATGCCATGGATTGACCCCAAGAAAGAGGCCGATGGTTACGTGGCTCTGGTAGATGCAGAGCTGGAGTCCCCAACGCATGTGATGCGTATGCGCGGCCGAAACCCCACAGTAGTCAGGGCTCAAATCGAGGCCGATCGGAAGTGGAGGCAGGCTCAACGAACAGAACAACCCATACAGGAAACCAGCCCAGATGAAGACGATAAAGACACCTCTGATGAAGATTGAGCCGCAGGCAAACGCTGAACCGAACGCTCTGTTTGAGCCACCACCAATTGGTCAGAACAGGCAGTACACGTGCAGCGCTGCGGTGAACAAGGGCCGTGGTGCATTGAACATTGATGGCGAGATAGGTTACTGGGGCATCACTGCAAAGATGGTTCGTGATCGTCTCGATGAGATCGGCACAGTTGATGATCTTGATGTGGTGGTTAACAGCCCCGGTGGATTGATTGGTGAAGGTGTTGCCATTTATAACGCGCTGAAAAAGCATGCCGCCAAAGTTCACATATCAATCGAGGGCTATGCGCTGTCGATGGGCTCAGTGATTGCCATGGCAGGCGACACGGTTTCAATGGCTGACAACAGTCTGATGATGATTCACAACCCCATAGGTGGTGCGTGGGGTGATGCCGAGACGCTACGCAAAGAGGCCGATGTACTCGACAAGCACAAAACAGCGCTGATCAGCTCTTACACAGGCAGGCCACAGGTCACGATGTCTGACGATGAAATGGTTAAAGCTATGAACGATGAAACTTGGTACACCGCACAAGAAGCGCGAGAGGTAGGCCTCGTAGATACCGTGGTTCAGATGGGTGATGAATCAATAAATAAACACGCTGCAATGCTCCCAAGCGCTGCAGTACAGAATGCACCCGATTGGGTGAAAAGAATTCGTGATCGCGCTATTGCGATGGCGACAACACAGCCGGCATCCGTTGGCACCAAAACTCCAGAGGACGATATGAATATAGCAGGAACCAAGGCTGCAGGTGCTGACACAGCAGCCGAAGGCGAAACAGAGTCACGCGACAAGCCAGTAGATGTCGCTGCTATTGGAAAAGCAGCGGTAAAGGAAGATCTAGCACGTCAGAAAGGTATTCGTGCCGAGTTCGCAAGCCGTGCACCTGGTGCACCAGTGGCGCTGATAGAGCGATATATCGATCAAGGCCTGGCGGTGAGTGAGGTCACCAACGTTATCACTGACATGCTTGAATTCAGTGGTGATACAACCCCTGTGGGTGGTGATGCAATCGTCACGGCAGATGAGTCAGACAAAGCGCGTGAGGGCATGACTAATGCCTTGATGGCTCGTATGGGCAAGGATAAGAAAGAGCCTGGCAACGAATTCAACGGTATGACTCTTTACGAGATGGCCGGCGAATCTCTACGACGCAACGGCGTAAAATCGTTTGGCAGTAAGGCTGAACGTGTGGGTGCAGCATTTACTCACAGTACCAGCGATTTTCCAACGGTGCTGGAGGATGTGACCCGCAAGACGTTAATGGACTCGTACGCGGAACGTGAGGAGTCATTCGAGCAATATACCCGCGTGGGAAGCTTGCC
>JALZUP010000061.1 GCA_023301505.1 Robiginitomaculum sp. | reverse complement strand
TTAACTTGTGTTGACGATATGACTGTGCCCGCCTTGTTTCCGATTGGGTGCTAATCAGAACGAATGTTCGGCTATTCTTTTAACTAAACAGCATTATCAAACTGCGCTACTGAATCTCAGGTTTTTTTCCGCGGCATATATGCCTGCTTCCTCAATCACCCACCCTATTAAGGTGCCTGTCCCTGTATTACTCGATTCTGAGGCGCATCGGATAGTCAAATTCATCAAAACATTGTATAAACTCGAAAAACAGATTGCCCATCTTCAGGGTGAAGAAAAACTGGTTCAACGCCGCAAGCTGACTGGTCCATGGCTTGAATCGTTTAAAGCGCAACTTTCGCCTAGTCACTCTTTTCTTTTACAGTGTCTGTCCTAGTTATTTGCTTGAAAAAAGGGATCACAAAAAAGGGGGCAGGTCTTGCAAAAAAATGCGAAATTGCTATACCTGACCCCTTTTTTTCGTTATTAACGAGATATTTCGTTATATATTACTTGTCTGCTGACAGTACCAAACTCTACAAGCACTTGTCCGGAATCGCCTACATGGAATTCATCTGTGCTGATTGTATTATTAAAGGGTATCGCAAGAGTTCGATTACCGTTATCACCATAATACCAAAGGCCAGAATTCTCTCTGGATACACCACCACTGTCTGATGCTGTTGCAACAAACCAGACCGAATTTTGCTCATCGAGAAATGCATTTTCAATAGCGCTGAAGGAGCTTGTGTCACCCAGGCCAGGAACTGTTTCTGCATTACCAACCACTCTATTCAGCTGGGACGCTCCCGGATTGAAGAATCCGCTGTATGCCACATCTGAGCGCGCAGCACCCTTCAACACTGCATCGTCAGTCTGGAGCAACAACCGATTCCCACTGGCGAAGTCCAGATTAAGTCTTTCAAATCCACGGGCAATAGTGCTTGACGAGTCTGCCCCGGGGATTTCTTCTCCAGACAGCGCTATAAGCTGCATGTTACCTGATCTTTCAATTTTCCAAAGCGAGTCAGCCACGTCGGACTGATCCGCCGCCGATTGATGAACAAACTCAACTACGGCGTCCCCGTCTGCCGTAACGTCCAACAGAGTGTAATCAAACACCGTACTACCATCATTGATAGGTAGCGGATCATCCTTGGTGTAGACAACACTAAAATTTTCATCGCTATAGGCAACAATCACTCTATCTGAACAGGCAGAGCCGGTACCGTCAGAAAACAAGGCTGCTTCGGCCACAGCGCCACCATTATCATTGACTTTCACAGGATTAGTTGTAGACACCACAACACGGCAGTTGCCAAGCTGTGGATGGTTGTCCGGATTATCTGGGTCGAATGGATCTCTGCTTAGTACCAGCTTAGGGTCCGAACTCTGACTTACAGCCATTAGATAAACAGGAAGCACACCGCCAGTCGTTGCCCAAACCAAAATGTTCTCACCATCCTGCTGTAAATCTCTAAAGCGCGCCAAATCCCGACCCCCATCGACCAGTGCACTGCCGGTTTCAAAGATCAGGTTCGCATTCCCGTCAGCGTCAATTTTTATAATGGCTTCTTCACTGCTTTTTACACCGCCCAACTCGACTAGTGCCCAGAGAGAAGAATCTTCCAAAATCAAAACTTCATTTGCTTGTTGAAACCAACTGTTCGCTGCTAAACCGTTAATAGAATCAGTTGATTTTATAACGGGTGAAAGATCACCACCGATTCCACGCCATATCGCACTTGCTGAGCCGTCTGAATCTCGAAATCCCGCACCGGCTGCCACCCAACCATTACTACTCATGTCTATAGTACTGACAGATACAATTGTCCCACCTGCTAACCCAGGTGCCGGAGTGTTTGTCATGAGTAGTGTTCTAGGTTCGGAAGAACCTGAGTTGCCAACGCCTACAGAAGAACTGGAGTCGTCCGGAGCGCCCACACCATCATCCTCACTTGAATCTGTATTCTCATCGGAATCAGTCCCAGTGTCGTCATTATTAGCACTGGATCCTGCTTCATTATCGATTTCTGGACCTTCAATCGGGTTGCCTGGTGAATTTTCATCTCCACCCGAGTCTGAGCCACCGCAAGCAGATAAAAGGGACAGGGCCAATACGAATCCAATGCTTCTGTAGTATTTCAATCTATATTCCTCAATGTAACCGATACGGGCGAATCCTAAAATTCTTGATGAATGTGTCGCCCAATCCCCACGCACCGTATTTAACGTAACAAACATTACATGTATTCCAAAGTATTTTCTCTTTTAATTACACCAACTAAAGGGACAGACATCGTAAAAGAGAAAATGTGATTCATGTCTCAATCCTGCTCCAGCAGTTCCGGCAACATTTACCTTGAAGTAGTTTGCTGTAGGACGTAACCGCTGTGACTAAACCTCGTAATCAACAAATCTCCCTTGATGACACCCCGTTCTTTCACATCGTTTCCCGCTGTACCCGTCAAGCCTTTCTTTGTGGCTTTGACCGTTTCTCTAACCGCAGCTACGAACATCGTCGTAAGCAGATACAA
>JALZUP010000060.1 GCA_023301505.1 Robiginitomaculum sp. | reverse complement strand
AAATGGTCTTGCTCCAGTTGATGCATTTATCTTGAAATCAAAGTATATTTGTGCAGCTTAATCTATCTTAATGTACGCTATAGTGAGGAAGTCCAAATTCATATAATAACACTATCTATCTAAAAGATTAAGAATAAAGGACGACTTAATTAAATAGTTATAATTGCACAATATTTACTGATGTTTAAAATAAAAAAAAGATTTCTATTTGATAAAACTGCTGATGTTCTATAATCAAATCAGACTTCTGTAATAAAATTAAAATTCCTTTAAAACCAATTTCTCCATATATTCCGAGCCTTCTTTACTCGATAATTTATCAACTAATTTTAAATCCCAATCTGTGTTATCATAGTTAAGCCGGTTGAGGGAATCGTTAAAAATGGGTTTTAATATATTAACATCATTTTCCGTAAACCAGGTTCTCCAATTTCCATATGATTTAGTTCTTTCAACTCTTTTAAAATTCTGGTCAACAGATGCATTTATATTTATTTCAAATCCTAGGTATTTATTTAAATCCAATACTTTATTATCGACAAAACTTTCATAACTTAATAAGTGCCAATCATTATTTAACTTCTCAATAGTATCCGCAGTAGATGTATACTTATTAACAAATTCATCTAAATCATAATTAGCTTCTTTTAATATACTTGTAAAATCAACACTGGAAGGTAACGTCTCTTTCCTTTTTACAAGATTTAAAACATCTACAAAACATTTTCTAGTAGTTAAATTAACATGTTTCCATCTATAGAAAAACGTGCTAATTAAATGATCTCTAGGGTCCCGAACAATCCAAATTTTTTTATCGTATATTCTAGAAATATCACTTAAATTATTTATCTCGTCAGTATAAAATAAATTTTTAGCAATCATTCTTTTGTGATTCAAAGACATTCGCTTGTGCATCGCCGTATTTGCAAGTCCTGTTCTTCCCTTTTTCTCAAAAAATAATTTATGCTCTCCCATAGCGTCAGCTATTCTATAAGTAAGAATACTAGTTCCACTTTTTCCAAGTCCAACGACCAAAATTTTTAATTCAGCACAATCCATATAATTAATTTAATATTTATCTCGAAAATAAGACATAATCAATTGATGAAAAAAATTACTTAGGTTTACACAAGAAATTATCTCCAACCAAAAACTGACGACTTCGTCTATTGTAAGAAACTATATCCCATCCCGTTTTGTCCAAAATACTTCTAACATATTCTTCTTTGTAAAATATTCTAACAAGAGGGTTTTTTGGGTTAGCATCCTTCCAATTATCCTTCATAATATTATCGATGAAACAAGTAAAGAATAAATTTGTATCCACTTTCGTATTTTTTCTAAGTATTACTAATAAATTTTCAAAATCATCTTTGTCTAAATGAGTAAAAACACTTTGACAGATCATTAAGTCAAATTTTTTATTCGTAGGTAAACTTGTTTCACTATTCATTTTAACATCTTCACCAGGGTTATACATGTCATTTTGAAAATTTACTTCATAATAACTCATGTTTGGCGCTTCAACCTCACGACTAAGATAGTCTATCATATCATTATCTAAATCAATTCCAGTGTATGACTTAACTTTAATACCAAATTGAATAATAGATTGTGTAAACTTAACACCACACCCATAGTCTAAAATATCAATATCTTCATAATTTATATTTCCCATTCTAGCTTTTATGTGTTCCAAAATCACTTTACCAGATTTAACAGAATCTGCTTCAACTCTTTGTAAAGATCCTTTTCTTAAAGAAGAGGGAACCTTAAATTTAAGTCCATCTATATGATACTTATTCAAAATATCTTTTGAATTAAATTTTAATGACGCATCTAAGGGATAAGAACAATACCGTAGGTAATTATTTTTAGAAAGTGTTACTCCTGAAATATTCCAAATTTGTTTATTTTGATTAAAGTTCAAATTATCGAACCAATTATCTACGTGATAGCTAGAATGGTTCTTATCTAATATTAAATCTTCAAATCGGATAATATTTGAATGATTTATACTATCAATATATTCATTCCATCGACTGGCAATACCAAAACTATCAGCAATCGATACTTGATTCATATTTACATAAGAAGAAATCACACTTCTTACATCTCTAATTATGGCCACCTTACCTTGATAATCCTTTGAGTCTTGCCAAATATGAACTTGATAACCAGGGAAATATTTCTGAAAAATTTTTTTTTCTCCATTAGAAAAAACAAGATATTGTGTATTTGCTTTAAGCATAGTAAAATATTTTTTTATATCAATACCAATCTAGATAAGAAAAATCAAATTGGAAATCGTTGTAGTTAATAATATTATTTCATTTGAGATATACAGTACTTTTAATTTTTCAACAGAATACATATTGGCATATTCAGTAAATTTGAAATGTTATTCATTTAATGCTAAGTATTTTTTTAATTTTCGATTAGGTAAAACAGTCAATGTTTTATACCCAAATCTATTAACAACCTTGACTCTACTAGATGTATAGTGCAATCTTAAAAACTCACTTACACAATTAAAATATCCATTATGTAAACTCAAGGAACATAAAAATAATTTATTTGCCGTATATAAAAATGGCACAAAATCAGGAGTATTATGTAGATAATATTTAGTAATGCCTTCCTGCACTTCTGGCCAATTAGGATTATAATAATCGTCAATAAAAATAACTCCATCTTTCTTCACCATTTTCATAGCTGTTTTAAAGTCACTGATAGTGTGTTCCTTTTTATGACAGCCATCTACGCTAAAAAGAGAAAATGAATGTTTATGCTTATTTATCAACTCTTCTGTAATCCTTAGGCTATCAACAGTAGTAGTCTTAAAATCCTTAATATTTCTATTTTGAAGATTTAGTTTAAATTTTGCTAAACTACCCACCCCGGCTTTGTCAAGATTAAATTCTTGAAGATCAAATACATCAAATGCACAATGTCCAGATTCATCATGTTTTGTTAGGGCTAGTCCAATAAAGAATTTTCCTTGATATACACCAATTTCTGCAATTGGTCCAGTTATATCATTTTCTCTTTGAAACAAATCGATTGGTTCAATACAATTCCATAATTCCGGCATGCACCATCCCTCAACTTGATCGATATTATTTAAATATTCTCTGATATTCATACTTCTTATTTAAAATTTATTACCACTAAAATTTAAAGACCTAATAAGCCAACCAACCCCTCTATTTGACACCTTTTTTCCATTTCAAATTAAAGTTATTGTACTGAATATAAAGCGAACTTCCTAAAACTCTTTTCAATTCAGTTTCCTTTTCAAGATTAACAATCTTCCTATTCTTAGCATTATATTTCTTCTTACTTTTCAATGTCTTTATTTTGTCTTTGTGGATTCTATTTATTCTATGAATTCTTTTTACAACCTTATCACCCACCTTAAGCTCTCTTTTAAGATTGACTATATAAGAATCATCTAAGGTAGCTGACTTTTTTGCCTTTTTCACTTTCGTTGATAACACTGTTTTTCCAACTCCTCTACTAGTATTAGTTGGCTCTTGGCTTTCACAATTAAAAAGGCACAATAAAATAATCAACCCTGTAAAACTAAGTCCCCTGACAAACATTGATGTCATTTTTAAAATCATGTTTTATTATATTTTTTAATGGTTTAAATTCATCCAAGTGTTTAATTAAATTTATGTCCTCATCTAAGTGATCATAAATTGGGAAATTTGGAGCATTTGAAAAATCACGATATTGTAATTCTATTTGATTTGATAACAAAAATTTATTACACTCATTATTGTTTCGATACCTGTGAGCATCATCTTTACTTATGTAAAACTTTTTTCTGAACTGCTCAGATTTACTGGCTATATCACCAAATATCTTGTATTGATTCTTATGATGAAGACCAGCTTTATTTATTAATAGTTTAAAATAGAGTAAATTTCCACCTATAGATGTATTGCTATCCTTATTAGCTTTAACAAAGTTCGAAATATCGCAATCTATATTTTCACAAAAGTCATCTACTATATCTCTGTTAAGTAGAAAATTTCTATTAAAATACTTTATCGTAAAATGACTTGCAACAACCATCCAGCGATTATAGAAATATTGGAAATCAATCTTTGTTTCATTTACGAAAACGTCGAATGATTTTGCATAATCAGTTGCGTGAACTAATTGCGCATAAGAACTTTGCATATACTCAAGATACTCCCTAAAGTAACAAATAATCTTAATGTCAAAATCCTTAAAAAATGATTTAACATATTTTATATTTTGTACATTTTGAAAGGCTTCGCTAGACACTATCACCGTGTGATAAGGTGCAACTTCTACAAAGAACTCTCTTTCAATTTTGGCATCAATCTTTGCATTTAATTTTGGATTGAGCAGAGTAGCTAAATTATGATGCGCAACCTTGCCTCCTCTACCAGTCAATGGATAGTGAAAGCCTAGTTTATTTAAATTATCAACATTTATATGTAAAAATTCTTGTAAGCTAGAAGTTCCACTTTTATGACGCCCAATATGAAGTATTAATTTTTTCTTGTTCATTATTTTAAACTGCTTTAG
>JALZUP010000059.1 GCA_023301505.1 Robiginitomaculum sp. | reverse complement strand
TAATCAAACGAGACAATGGAGCTAAAAGAAAAGTAGAAGACGTAGCGCTCACACTGTATGCTTGTTACTTGATAGCAAAAAATGAAAATTCAACCGAACAAGTGATATCATTTGCGCAAACCTATTTTGCCGTACAGACCAAAAAACAAAAGCTACAGCAACAACGCTTGTTGGGTATATTGGAGATAGAAACTAACGAGAAACCAATTGAACAGGAGAATAACTTTTTGACAAGGTCTATGAAGGGGAGGTGAGTGAAGGTGTGTTCTAAGAGATTTCTAACCGGCCAACCAGTTCATTCCTGCCAATCATACCCTGAATCTTGCCAATCAATGCATTTTTTCTAATATGAATATTGACTATATAGTATTTCTCTTATATTGTACATTATCAATGGGTTAAACAATATAGGCGTAATTTTATCTTGATTATGCTACACGAATAATCAGGGATAGTCATATTTTTTTTGAGGAGCTATTTCTCTATTTTTACGGATTACAATCGAGTATAAGATCTACTAAGCTGTAGATAAAAGGATTAGTGCTAGATAGAAGTTTTGTTTGCAATAATGGATATGCTTGATTGTAAAAACAGTTAATGAACTTGCATAAGGAGAGCCGTATGCTTTGTGATCTAACTGTGTAACTTATAATTAAAATTGAATTAAACGTGCTTGATAAATAGGTGCATATATAACCTAGCTCTCATCAAAAAAAGAAAAAAGCCCAAATATGGCAAATACAAAAATTAAAGTCTTTTTCAATAGTCGATACTTCGAGATTCCAAAATATCAAAGAGGATACTCATGGGAGAAGAAGAATATCAGAGAATTGTTTGAAGATATTGAAGAAGCGATAGAAGTAAAAGCAAGTCACTATATTGGGACAATTGTCCTATCAAAAACTGAAAAAGCAGAGGATGTTTTTTATGTGGTTGACGGACAACAAAGAATTACAACGACTACAATGATAATCAATGAACTGGTTAAGCATTTAGACGCAGATGATGCAAGTTTTTACAGAAGATTCTATATCAGTCGAGGGGAAAGGTTTAGATTATTACCATTAGGAAAAGAGAAAGATTTTTTCAAAGAGTTACTCACTAATGGTGAATCTGATTTGATACCTGTAAATAGAAGTCAACGACTACTAATTGAGGCATACCAAGAAATTCAAGGAAAAGTTTCGCAAATTGTTAAAAAGGAAAACGCCTTAGATTATCTTGAACAAATAGAAAATTTGCAGATCATGGAATTTGTTGAGGATAGTGAAGGTGATGCAATACGAATTTTTCAAACTGTCAACGATAGAGGCAAGCCGTTGACAAATATGGAGAAAGCGAAAAGTCTTTTAGTATATTTTTCAAATCGGTATTTGTCAAGAAAGCTTGATAAAGATATTAATGACAAGTTTGGGCAGATGTTTGAAATATATGACCAAATAAAGCACGTCGGAATCAATAATAGTATTGATTTGATTTCAGGGAGATACGGAGAGTTCAATGAAGACAATATCATGCGTTACCATTTTGTAACTTTTAGTAATGAAGATTACGACCCAACAGCAAGCTATGTCTTAGGGTTTCTGAAAAGAAAACTTAAAGAGTTCAGAAATAGCAAAACACCAAAAGAGCAGATAGAGAACTTTATAAACTCTTATACGAATAGTTTACTATCGTTTTTCACTTGTCTTAATAAGTTGGTTCAAAAAACTAAAACCAATGAAAAGTACTTTAAGATATTTTCGATTTTAGGTTTATCTGCAACTTTATATCCTGTAATCACCAAATTTGAAGAATTCGGTATCCTTAATAATTTACTTGAAGGAGAAGGTCTTGAATCTTACAATTTTCTTGATTTAATTGAATTGATTGATGTCAGAGTATACAAGGTAAGAGGAACTGATCCAAAAGCAAATATTGGTAGATTCTCATATCAAATATCCAATGAAGATTGGAATAATGAAGATATGGAAAACTGGTTAGTTTGGTTCAACGAACGATGGATGCCAGAAGATGAATTTAGAAATAATTTGTATAGTTCAATTTACAAAAGAAGTCGTGCTGTACTACCACATATACTTTTAGATTATTCAGAAACTATAAGTGATACTAAATTGACTATCGAAGAATTAAAAGATTTTGTAAAGAGGAAGGCTTTTAGTATTGAGCATATCTTATCACAGAAACCTAAGTTTACTTTAAAAACACATGGGTTTAAAAGTACGGAAGAATATCTTGAGTTTGAGCATACAATTGGAAATTTAACTTTACTTGAAAAGTCATTAAATAGTAGTGTCAATAATAAAAATGTTTATGACAAGATAGCTTACTACGATAGAAGTATTTTCAGAATCACAAAAGAATTGGCAACTGAGATAACCCACAACAATCAATTCAAAAAAGAGGATATTGAAAATCGTACAGAAAAAATGGCTGAATTTTTAATTGAAAAATGGTGGTGTTGAAAATGAAAATAAAATGAGAGATTACAATGTATATACGGCAATAGAGGCTATACGCCTCTATTGGGACGTTTTCTATTTTTACGAATTGCGATTGAGTATAAACGCCACTCAGCTGGAAACAAAAGAATTAGGACTAGATATAGGTCTTGTTTGCAAAAACGATACATGAATTTGCATTAAGAGAATATTATTGATTGTGGTCTAAGTGGGTAACTTATAATTGATTTGATTTAAACATGCTTTATTAATAGGTGTGTATATAGTCTAGTTAGTAGCAAGCTAAAACAAAAAAAATGAATCCAGAAGACGATATACCTGCAGAAACTTTGCAAGAAATGGAAGATGAATACAATGAAAGAGTATGGCAAGAACAAATAACAGAAAAGAGAAAAGAAATAGGCGAAATTCCAATAAATCTAATTATAGATACAAATTGGTGGATATATTTAACTAAAGAAGAAAATTTTCCACAATTAAGGCAAATAGCTGAGAAACTCAATACAGGAGAATTTAGAATCTTAGTGCCGGAACAAATTATAATTGAATGGGACAGAAATCTTGAACAAACCAAGAATTCTGCAATTGCTTCTATAAAAAATCAAACCAAAAACTCCCTTAAGATTTCGAATCATCTAGAAGAACCAAATAAATCAGAATTTATAAGAATTTTAAATGAGTATAAAGTAAAAGAGCTTAAGAGAATAAGAGGAATTGAAACTACTATTGGCACTATTGATGAAATAATTAAATCAAAATCTAAAATTATCACCGTTAGCCAAACAACAAAAGACTTAGTCATTAAACATGGACTACATAGAATGGCACCATTTAAAACGAAAAATAGTACAGCTGACGCAATAATATTCTTTAGCGCTATTGAATACTTGGAACAAAATTCAACCGCTGAATTTTCTAATTCAATCTTTGTAAGCTATAACTCAGATGACTTTTCAAAAAGCAAATCAGAACAAGATATTATTCATCCAGATCTTGCTGATTTTCTTACAGACACAAATACAAAATATGAAAGAAACATTGCTAAAGCATTAAAACTATCTGAAGATCTTCAAGGCCAAATTGACGATTATCTTCACGAGCGAGCGGCATGGGCTTTAGAAGAAGAATATATTGAATCTCAGATTGAGGATTATATTCAACACATGATTGATGTTAGAAAAGGAAAATAGCCAACTACTAACATTAGATTATGATACGATATCCTCCTTCGTCGGAGACGGCGCATATCATTATTCGTAGTGTATAATTAATTAGATTTCGAAATAGGTGCACTTTATACTTTTGAAGAAATACCATAATAAATATATTTATCAAGATTTAATTAAGTAAAGACAGTGGATATTAAAGCATTAATTTCAAGTTTGACTATAGAGGATATAAAAGGGTTTTACAGTATTTACAAAAGTAATTTTCATAATAGAATTACTAAATTTATTGTGTTTACTGGTATAGGTTTATTATCTACACATTGGATATATGACCTTATTGATGCTTTTTTCGAATTTCGATTTGAAATAAATATTTTCGGAGATAAATCAGATATTTTTGGTGTAGTTCTTATTCTTATAGCTTTAATATATAACTACTTTCTCACAAGCTTACATATCAATAAATTCATCATCAAAAGTAAAAAGAGTACTGATCATGATATAAATGTATTCGAAAGGATATCTATTAATGAAGAAATCATTAATAGATGCATTTTAGATCTTCAATTTAAATACATCGATGGAACTATATGGGAAAAATTTGAATATAATAAATTGTTGTTCCAGTCAGTAGACAATAAATTTAGGAATTCGGAATTACAATCTTTAATGGATTCTTTAACATGTTCAATTGATAATTTTTCAATACTGATTTATCAGTCAGATCCAATTGTTGAAACAAAGCCTGAGTTTAAGGGGGGCTTTTATAAGATCAAAACAGATCCAAACAACATGAAAATATACAAATTGGAGGATGAGGAATTAGTAGAGAAGATTAAGTCTATTTGTAAGGAAATACATATAAGTTATTCAAATTTAAGAGTTCAAATTAGAGAGCAATTATCAATTTAAAATACACATAACAATTGATATATGCTATCAGACATACAAACGCTGTGTCCGCACCATATCACAGAATCGGTTGATACAATTAAAAAAAGAAAACCATAAAATATGAACAAAAATAGAGCTGTAACTTATAGTTTATTAGCACATATTAGGCAAAATTCAACATTAGTAAAAGGACCCCTTGATATATTTGTTCCATTATTAAAAAGGACTTTGTCAAAGATGAATGAAGACAAAATATTCAGTGGAAAAAATATTAATGAGATAAAAACATATACAGATAAATTATATTATTTAGATTTCCCTTTCCCTGTAATTCGCAAAATATTAAGGCAAATAAGCGAAGAAGTAAATACCAAAGAACAAAGAAAACTCATTTTAAATAATGATGATTCCTTTCAAATAATAGGTTACCATTTTACTGAAATTGAAGAAACAATAAATACTCACAAAAATGATGTAGAACAACTTGAAAAAATGTTCAAGGAGTTTTGTGATACCAACGACGACGACGTTGAGGTAACTTCAATATTCGAATTTATTGATAAAAACAGACAAGAGTTATCGAAATATTTAGCAAACCGTGATACTTCTCGAACACCCGATTTTACTTTAGAAGCTCAATTTGTTAATTTCTTCAAAAGAATCCCTGAGCTTTATGAACATATAAAAGGAATATATTTAGGTTCAATAATATCTACATACATTGAATTCAAAACCGAGCCAATTGATTCAGATATAGAATTACTTTTTGATACTAATTTTTTAGTTGCTCTCTTAGATTTAAATACACCAGAATCTTTCCATACAGCTAAAACATTAATGAAAGTATGCGAAAATCAAGGATTTAAATTTACTGTATTGATGGATACTATTAACGAAATGCGGGGATTATTAGAAGCAAAAGCTTTAAAATTTAATGAATCATTTTTAATCAAAAAAATATATGCAGAAGACATATATAATGCTTGTGATAGAAAAGGACTTAATCAAGCTGATTTAGAAAGAATTGCAGATAAATTAGAAAACCTATTAAATAATGAAGGGATTAACATAGTGTATCATACTGAAAAGTATAAAAACATTGCTAAATATAGTTCAGAATATACAACATTTCAAAAATATCGGAATTCAAAAGCTGCGGCACTTCATGACGCAACAGCAACACATTACGTAAGACAAAAAAGAGGTAAACGAATTTCGAAATTTGAAAAGGTTAATTGTTGGTTCGTAAATAATGCGATTAGTAGAGATAACAATTTTTACAGAAAAATGGAAAACCAAAATATTTTACCTGAACAAATTAAGGCTGATGATTTACTAAATGTTTTATGGTTAAGCAATCCTGCAGTTAATCAAAACATGGGATTTTCTGATGTCGCCGATATTGGTTTATCGTCTTTAATTTCAGTAACTCTAACCGAAAACCTACCTAAATCATCTTTGATTAGAGAACTTGATAACAACATACATAAATATGCTCAAGAGGAAATTAATGATGAGGATATAATAAGATTATCAACAAGAATTGCAAACAAAGAATTAAAAGACCTTAGTAATTTAAACAAACTTGCAGAACTTCCAAGTAAAGAAGCATTTGTTAAAAGATTAGAAACTGAAATTGAAAAACAAAAAAGAAAAGAAGAAGAAAGAGCTAAACAATTCAATAATGTTTTAGAGGAATTTCAGAAACACTCAAAATCATTAGAGAAACAAAAAGGAGAAATCGAACAAAAGTCTAAAGATTTTGATAAGAAGATAAATAAAATATCTTCAGATAATTTTGACAAACAATCTCACATACAAAAGTTAGAAAACGAATTAGAACAAAAAGACCAAAAAAGATATAAAGAGAAATCAGATGAATTCGTCAAAAAACAAATTTTAAGATGGAGATTAAAGTCTATAATTCCATTTATAGTTAGTTTAATTTTTCTTGTATGTGGCGTTTTATATTTTTTATCATTAGCGGAATGGAATACCGCCAGAGCTTTAACAGCATTCATAGCTTGGAAGAATAATATTATCATACTTTTAATAATTTTTACTGGAGGAGTATTTTTTTCTTATTCATGTAAAATGATGTATGATTGCTTTTTCAATCATACACAAATTCAGAATTTCAAAAAAGGTATAGACATTCCAGATAAATTTGAATAGAAAAGAAAACTGTGTCGAACGATGCATGCAACGACAATAGCTCCCATGCAGTCTTATTCAAAAAGTTCAATGTTTGGGATTCAAGCGCAAGGATATGCAACAACAAATAATTATTGGATTAGCATGTCTGTGCCTGCAAACGAGAGTAAAGACCAACCCAGTCAATTCATAGGACCCAACGGTACAATTGTAAATCGCTGTATACCAACCCAAAGCGATTTGATTATCTCTGACATAAACAAGAACGACGAAAAGTGG